>CAXMLT010000146.1:0-6843 GCA_964194245.1 uncultured Hyphomicrobium sp. | reverse complement strand
GTCAGAAGCAGCGAGCCCAGCACGGTGCTTGCACACCGGCCGGGCTCTACAGCAACCAAAGGAGTGACCCAATGATTGCTGATGACCGAGAGACGACGTTCGAGGTCGTTCTCAAGCTGATCACGGCCCCCGTATGGGTGCCGATCTACTTCGCCTACGTGGGCTGCCGAATGTTGGCAGAAGCACGGGTACGTCGCAAGGCGAGGCTGGTTGAGCCGAAGGTCTTCAATCCGGTTCAGCCGACCTGGGTGCCGACGAGGGACATCGAGCGTGCCGTGTACGCGGCGCTGATCCTCGCTGGCGAGCCCGTCAACAACCGCCGCGGAGTTGATGGACTGCTCTCCAGGTGAAGCCTCAAGGCGGGTCGCGCAACTCGAAGGCGTGATCCGCAAGGCCCGCAAGGGCCGCGAGGTATTGATCAGCCTGCACTGAAGACTGCCCCGGTCGCAAGCCGGGGCTTTCTTGCGCAGGGCTGTTGACTCAGTTCCGCCGCGTCGCTGACTCAAATCAGACACCGACTCGTAAAACGCTGCGACGGGATGCGCGTCCATTTCAAAGATGGGGGTGGGATGACCGCAGACACACTTAGGCAGCGACGACATGCGATCGCGATGGCTGCCGCTCGCGTAGAGGCAAAAGAGCGCTATCTGGAGACTGCCGAGGCGATCAAGGCTGAGGCCGGGGTTCGTCTGCACAGCGTGTGCGATACCCTGTCGAGCCGCTGTTGGGCTGGAGTGCGCGCCATCGAGGCACCGGAGGGGCGGACCCGCCGTCAGCTCTATGTCTTGGCCAAAGCATGCGCGCGCGTCGCCCTGCACTGCGCAGGCAGGGGAATGGATGTGCCGAAGGATGTTCTCGACCTTGAAATCGCACGGTGGGCGCAAGAGGCATTAAATCGGCATGGGTGCTGATGGTGTGCCTTCGCGCAAAGCCCTGAGGCCGGTTAGCCTGCGCCCAAACTAGGAGCCCTCCGGGAGCGATCCGAGCGTGGCTGTTTCTAGTTCAGGCGGGCGGAAGGTCGATTCCGGTGCGAGCTTCACCGGATTTGCGTGGCGCCGCGATTTTCCCTCGAACAAGCAGCCGTCCTCCAGCACCAGATTATGATGGTAGACCTCGCCTTCGACCGAGCACGCGGTCCGCAAAACTAGCTTCTCTGCGTAAATCGATCCATTGGCCTCGCCGCGCACATCGACACTCTCCGCGACGATCAATCCCTCCACAGCTCCCCGCTCGGTGATCTGAAGCGCACTGCAGCGCACTTCGCCGTCGATCGTGCCCTCAACCAGAATCTGACCGTCGTAAAAGAGTGATCCGACGATTGTCACGCCACGATTGATCATGAGCGGGCGCCGCGCGAGACGCCCGTCCCTTGTACTCAAGTCCGACATCAGACTATCCCCCGGTCACGCTGTACCGGCACATCCCTCCCGAGGAGATGCATAAAGTGATGGCCGTTTTCTGGCGCATGGTCTTTGAGGGCGCGATCCGCCAGGCCCGCAAGGGTAGAGAAGTCTTGATCAACTTGCTCTGCTGAGCCCCGGTCCAAGCCGGGGTCTTTTTCCGCTTGCGGTTGCCACAGCAAAAGCCGCACTGCGGGTTCGCCGCGATTGCTCCGGTACGAACAACGGAGCCTATTGGGCGCGAGCGGTGAACGGACTTCCGCTCCAAGTCCGAAAGCGGCCATTGCTGGCCCGAAGACCAAAGTCGCAGAAGGGGCCAAGAGCTGCCATAAGCAGCTCTTGGCTGGGCGTTCAGACCGGAAGCCGCAGCTCTTTGCGCAGGCCCTTGTCGAACATCTTCTCAGGGACGAAACGGCGTAGCAGGCCGATCTGCCGAGCGAGCTTGCCGGCCGGTCGGTCGCGGCCCTGACGACCACGTCACCGGTGGATCGGGCATCACATCCGGAAGCGGAGCCTGACTTGGACCGGGTCGCTGTCCGTCATGCAAATCGTCAAGGTAACAGTGCCGATAGGAAGGCTGCCTTGATCGCGAGCGTGCCACTCAAACGTGCAGGGACGCCCGACGAGGTTGCTCAGTGCATCGTTTTTTTTCGCCTCAGACAAGGCGTCTTTCGTGACTGGCGAGATGCTCCGCGTCGACGGCGGCAGATTGGCGTAGAGCGTTGAGCAACGTCTGCCGGCCCGACTAGGGCACTTGGAAGGCAATCCCGTCCTTTTTACTTTCTTGGTCGCTAATTGTGGTGGTGCCTGATCGCCGTGCGTCTTCTTTGCCTCAGGACAGCCGTTTTCGACCAGCGCATGGTCCGACTTACCGAATGAGAATGTAGAATCGCCCGATCTTATGTCTCGTCGCCTGGCGGATTGTGGGTCTGATTGCGGTCCGCGCTCTTGGTGAAAAAGGGAAAGGCGCTGTCCCAATGTCGGCAGCCCCGCACGGCTTACTTGCCACGACCGCGCTCCTCGGAATGTGTCTCACGCTCTTAACTGCTTGCGGCGCAGCGCAGGTTAGTTCTCGCGCCGCCGGACGTGAGCCCATCCAACTTTCTCCCAATGAGCGGGAGCAACTCCGCCTCGGGATGCAGGTGTATCTCGAAAGCATAGAAGGGATCACCCGCGCCTTGGCCGAGAACAAGTTGTCGCTCGCAGCGAAGAGCGCGGAAAAGTCGGGCATGGGCATGATGGGCGAAGAAGAAATCGAGATCGCAATGAAGCTGCCGCCCGAGTTCGTCGCATTGAGCTTGGACACGCATCAGAAGTTCGATGCTCTGGGCCTCGAGGCCGCGCGAGGCGGGACAAAAATTGGGGCGCTGAAGCAGCTGGACGAGATCCTCGCCAACTGCACGGCGTGTCATGCGACATTTCGGTTTTCGTCCCGATAAGAAGGTGGCTGGTTCCGTGGCCGAGTGAACCCATTCGATCCCGGAATCCGCAACGGGCGGTCGGCGACGCATTCTGGGAGGGTTGCCCGCCGATCCGGAATTTGCCTACCCGCGCACGGACGCCCGCGCGTGGCCCATGTACATGATCTGCACCGACGGGAGTCTGCCGAACGTAAAGTCGAGACGCCGATTGATCCCGCGGGGCCCGAGCCCGACGAGCGGACCTACAGCAAGACCTCGCACGCTCAACCTAGCTCGCAGCTCCGAGGGGCGTATGAATTTCGCCGGATCGTGCGTGCCGCGCGGCAAGAGCCGGAAGACCGTTTCGCCTAAGTGGACGATGACCAGCGCTGCAAGCGGTGTCCGGTTGATCGTGTCGAACAGGAACACCCCGCCCGGCTTCAAGACGCGCTGAACTTCATCGAGCACCCGGTCCAACTCGGCGACGTGCTCCAGGACGTCCACACAGACAACGCAGTCGACGCAATGGTCGGCAAGAGGGATGCTTTCGCCACTGCCAGTCTTGTAATCGATCTCAAGCGCGTGCTTCACAGCATGATCTTGCGCGGCGCGGATCGCTGCCTCCGAGGGATCGACGCCGATGACCGTGGCGCCCTTCCTGGCCAGCGCCTCCGACATGAAGCCGCCGCCGCATCCGAGATCGAGCACGGTTTTGCCGCGCCAGGTGCCAACGATGGTGTCGAAATGCTTAAGCCGCGCCGGGACGAGATTATGCAATAGCCGGAGAAACCGCTGAGAGTCGTCCCACCAATTCGGCGCGTAGGTGCGGTAGATCGACAGATCATTTCGCATCTGGCATCTCCAGATCACGCGCCACCGAGGCGCGGGCCGGGCGCGGCCACGGGAGCCAATAGGGGACGCGCCTCGCATAAGTGTCGAATGCCGCCCCGTGGATGCGCCGGAACCGGGCCTCCTTGAAGAGTGGTCCGACTAGACAGTAAAGGGTCAACGTAGTGGCTACGACAAGCTGGTCCGGTGTCCACGTTGGTACCGTCCACAAGGTCAACGTAAACGTGACATAGATGGGCTGGCGTGAAAGTCGAAAGAGACCACGCTCGGGCATCTTCGGATAGACGGGCTTCTTGTTTCTCAACAGCGCCATCCATCCCAAAGAACCCGTCTGCAGCGACATCCCCGCATCGGCCATCGCCTTGCCGAGTAAGAGCCAGGCCGTCGTGTAGAGCCCTGTCATGAGAGCAAGGCTCGCGCCCTGCGCCTGCCACCAAATCTCTCCGCTTGGCGACCACAACGCAAACAGCGCGAAGATCTGAAGGGACGCGATGGTGACGTACGTGGTCGTCGAGAGTGCTGCACCTGTGCCGGCGGGAGCCAGCCGGGCGAGCACGGCTCCGCCCCGGCCGGTGAGCAAAAACGAGTGCATGACGGGGAACTGAGCGAGCAATGTGATGTTGGCGATCAAGTTCCAGGGTGCTTCCAGCGCGCCCAGCGAACGGCTCATGCCGAAGAACATCATGATCACCATCGTTCCCACGCCGAGCACGAAGCACGCATGGCACAAGACCCCATAGAAGAGCGCAATGGCCGGCCGCAGTAGAGGCGAGTGGAATGCGGGCATGTCTGTTTCGCCTTGGCAGTTCCTCGATGTCATCCGATGAGCAGAGGCGTGCTGCCAATGTTGGCATCGTCGGTAATTTGCCGGACCAAGAGGTCGGCGACATCCCGGCGGGCGATGAAGCCACCCCACCGAGACTTGGCGTCGGTACTAGGCTAGGCTCGGATCGTGTTCAAGCGTTGATGGATGAAGCAAAGAAGAGCGGCTGGATCACTATCAGCGCGCCATGTCCGTTAAGGGTCAAAGGCAGACAAGCCGCACGTGAACGGGGTATATCCGCTTCACTTCACTCAGCGGACGAATGCTGAGCCGAGTCTCAGCGTCTGCGTTGGGGCCGACAGCAGGCATTGAGCTTTAGAATATTGCCTTGTCGCGGTTCCTCGATTTGTCGAGGCCGCGGAGAGTTTGCATGCCCTTTGCGTTCTTGAATATCGCGCCGTCGAGATTTGCATCGGTCACGTCAGCGCCGGCAAGATTAGTCCTGCTGAGGTCCGCTCGCGATAAATCCGCCCCAACCAGAATGGCCGCTTCGAGATTGGCCCCCACCATGGTTGCAAATATCAAATTTGCTCCCGTGAGGTTCGTACGCACGAGATTGGCGTCGGTCAGATTGGCGCCGGAGAGGTCCGTTTGCTTCGGCATCTTGAACTGGTTTCTCTCGGTCCCCAGGTGGGCGCCAGCCAGAGTTGCTCCGTGAAGATTTGAGCGGCTGAGCCGCGCGAAAATGCGGGCGCCCGAAAGGTTCGCGCCGGTAAAGTTCGGCGCCTCTGCGGGCGCGGCATCGAAGCCTAAAGTACCGACGGCGTCGTACATCGTGACGTGCGAGAGGTCGGCGCCCGTAAAATTCGCTCGGGCCAGGGAAGTGCGGTCGAGCTTGGCGCCGGAGAGGTTGACCAAAGCGAGATTGGACCCCGTAAGATTTGCTCCTAGAAGGTTCGCCCCCGCAAGGTTGCTGCGTTTGAAGTCGAGATCACTCAAATCGAGGAAGCTCAAATCCTTGCCGGAAAAATCGGCTGGAGCGTCCGCCGTTACGTGAAAGAGCGTTTCCACGACCTGCCGCAGCGGAAGTTCGGCGGCTTTCGCACTTCCCGCAAGCACAGTCACTGCAGCAAGCCAGGTGACGAGGTATGGCAATCGCACTGTCACGTGTTAGCTCCCGTCCTGACAGCGATCAATGATGGTGCAGGCAGTGCTCGTGATGGGTGAGCACATCGATGACACGGCACTCGGCAATACGCCCCTGAGCGCACTCAACAATCATGCGCTGCACTTCACGCTTAAGGGCTCCCAGGCGCTTTCCGGCTGGTCTGACAGGTCGAGGAGCTGCCGAATGGCGTCAACCTCGAAACCCAATTCGCGGGCGTGGCGGATAAAGCGGAGCCGCTTGACGCTTGCGGGACCGTAGAGGCGTCGGTTGCTCTCGGTGCGCACAGGCGGAGGCAGAAGCCCGACGCTTTCGTAGTAGCGGATCGTGGGCACCTTGACGCCGGTTTGGCGGGACAATTCGCCGATGGGAATGGTCTTCATTTTTCTCTTGATCCTCTAGTCGCTAGAGAATGTAGCGTGCGGTCGTGGTTGAGAAAAGCACCCTCGTGTCTGACGCTTGCGCGCCCGCCTGCGGATGCCACGGCAATCCGCGTTTTGACGGGCTCGACAGCCGGTACTTGCGGGTCTTGTGGACGGTTATTGCTATCAACGCGACGATGTTCGGCGTTGAAATGGCGGCCGGTCAGCTTGCTGGTTCACAGGCGCTGCAAGCGGACGCCCTGGATTTTCTGGGTGATACGCTGACTTACGGCATCAGCCTTGCCGTCATCGGTCGCTCGATCGAGGTTCGTTCGCGCGCCGCGCTGCTCAAGGGTTTGAGTTTAAGCCTTATGGCACTGTGGGTTTTGGGCTCGACCGCCTATCACGTCCTCATTCTCGGCATGCCGCGGGCCGAAATTATGGGCGGCATCGGCGTTCTTGCACTAGCCGCTAACTTGGCCAGCGTCTTACTGTTAATGCGCTACAAAGATGGTGACGCCAATGTCCGTTCCGTCTGCCTGTGCTCGCGTAATGATGCCATCGGCAATGTCGCCGTGATGATTGCAGCCGTTGCCGTCTGGCAGACGTCGACGGCCTGGCCGGACCTCATTGTGGCTGCGGTTATGGCGGGGGTTTTTCTCACCTCGTCGGTGCAGATCCTGCGGCAGGCTTGGCGCGAATGGGACGCCGCCACTGGCGAGCGGGCGGAAGCGTAGCCCGACTTCGGATCCGTCGCACCTACGTTGCACCGGGAGGCCGGTACTCGACAGTCGAACGTCTGATTAGGGTCAAAGGCAGACAAACTTTATGTGACTGCTGCCGTCTGCTTCGCCCCAGTTAGCGGACGGATGCTGAGATGACTCTCAACGTCAGCGTTGGGCCA
>CAXMLT010000145.1:0-2769 GCA_964194245.1 uncultured Hyphomicrobium sp. | reverse complement strand
TGCCCCTAGAGCGAAGTGAATCCCTAGGGCCGATGTTCGCCGACAAAGCCTCCGTGCGCTGTTCCAACGGGAACAAGCCGACGGCTTTCAATCTGTTGCCCTTGAAGACCTAGCCGTGCGCGAACGTCATGAGGCCCGGCCGTGAACGACCGCATCCAGGACATCATGCGCCTGCGCGTCGACGTTGAGATGCTCGGCACGGAGCGGCTCGTGAAGTACGCCATCGCTCGCGGAGATCCCGCGACGTTGTGCGGGCTGATCGAGGTCCTGCAACTCACATCCTCTGAGGCCGTAGACCTCATCGTCGCGTTTGCCACGCGGCGCTACTGCCGGGCCGACGCAGCAGCGTTTGACGCGTGGATACGGAGAGACTCGGCGTTCCTGCTCCGACACATCGGTGAGACGTCCGAGGTTGAGCCGTCGTTGGCGAACTGATGCCGCCGGCGCGCCGCGACAACGCAAACAACGCCTTAAAAAAACATAACAGAATCAATAACAACGCACCCTAGACCAAGGTGTTATGTAAAAATGTAGCCTATGAGGTAGAAAGGCGTGGGATTACGACAATCCCACGCCATATTCCCTCGTCCCTCGTGGGAAAATTGCCCGTTCTGGGCCGGTGGCGTTTTTGTGGACGCTGGTTCCTCCCCCGGAGTGAGCGTCCTTTTTCGTTCGCGGTATCGTCGCCCTGCCGCACATAGCCTGAATACTCGCCGACGCAAATTCACGAAGCGTGACTTGCCAGTAAAGAAGCCGGCCGTGTTCACGCATAACTCGCTGCGCTTGCCGCGCCAGCGGGCATTGCCGCTTGCCGAAGGCGTCGGCACGGAAACACAACGTGAAGAACCCGATGCCGAAACACCCAATGACGAAGGCCGCGTTGAACCGCGCACTGGCCGACATCCATCCTGACCCCGGGTCGCCCGCGAGCTCATCGGGCTCGGCATCAACCGCGTCAGAATAGACGGGCGCCTGCATAACGGTGTGTGCGGGGCATGGGCGAAGAGCCGGAATCGCTCTTGTCAGAACTCGCTCAGCACAGAGCAACCCATCCTTGGCGACGAGTTGCGTGCGCTCAAGAGATACCTGGCCAGCCGCGACGACAAGTTGCCCTGGCTGTTTGTGTCGGAGCGCGGCGGCCAGCTGGTTCGCCGGGCGGTCAACCACATGATCGCCGCGGCCGGCAAGCGCGCAGGCCTCGGGGCGGTTCATCCGCACATGTTGCGTCACAGTTGCGGGTTTGCGCTCGCCAACAAGGGGACCGACTTCCGAACCATTCAGGATCTGCTCGGCCGACGCTTCGAGGGGATTTGGGACTAGAACGGGCGAATGACTTCAGACGGGTCCAATTGTTTTAGAATCGACGACGCTGTTGGATCACCGGTCCAGCGTCCCGCACAATAGTCGGGGCGTAACCAAAACCCACCGTCCAACGCGACCGCATGCGACCGACATGGTAGTCTTCGCCATGCACGACTTCGATTATGATGCGCCCGCCGAACTCTACGCCTCTCCAAAGCCGGGCATGCGAAAAACCGCCTTAAGTACCGCCGTTTCAATACGAGTGCAGCGGCGATCCAGTACGTGATGGAGGAGCTACCGCCGCTTACGCGGAATAGTGCAGTGCTGGAGGTCGATGAGACGAGGTTCGATCCCGTGCAGATTGTCGAGCTGTATCAAAGCACACGTTATCCGCTGAAGCGGAAGTCGAGTTAGCTGAGGACTGGGTTTTAAACGGCTGCGTATTTCTTCTTGATCCTGGCGATGTCGTCAGCGAAGTCGATCTGAGATACGTCTTGATGCGTTTTGGGCTCAAGGGCCGGCATCCATCACTCCCTTTGATTGCTAACTCGCCCCAACCGCCGGCATCACCAGCGCCTTGACCGTGGTGACCCCCTTTGGCCGCGCCAGCCTGAGCACCACGCAGCTCTATCTCGAGCCGTCGAGCGACGCCAAGCGAAGGCTTGTCGATCTGGTCTGAGTGCGACCGTCAGCCACTTGGACCATCGAAAGCATTGGCAGACACAGCTACTAGTGACTGGTGGTCACGTTGGTGTCGATGTTGTTAAATAGGGTGTTCAACCCATCCCGCAGGTTCTGCAGGCCAATGATAATGCCGACGGCGACGATGGCGGCGATGAGGCCATATTCGATGGGGTCGCACCGGACTCGTCCTTCACAAAGCGGGCTACGACAGTGTTCATGACAATATCCTCCCAGGTCAACGCGCAAAGAGGCGCGCGCAACTGACAGGTTCGGACCGGAAGAATTGATTACAAGTAAAAATGTACGCTGCTCATCCACACCTGTTGAAACGCGGTTAATCGGCAGTTCAAATCGGGGTGGGTGGAATCCCTACACCCACCGCTCTTGAGCCGTCGTCAGTCGTCCGACTATCGGCTTCGCCGCCCCTTTACTGGTACGCGAAGGCTTTGGGCTGCCAGTTGGCGTCGTACATCTTCTCCGCCCCGCGTGGAACCTGGTGGTATTTATTCGGCGAATAGAGTTTCGGTGCGGATGACGTCTTGGCGCGGTGCTGCTTAGTGGAGGCTTGCGTGTGCGCGGAGCTTGCGCTGAGCGCGGGCTCCTTCGGATCTACGCCAGTGATGTCCGTGGAAGGAGGCGTCGCTTCGCCCGCGGGCCGAAGGGCGTCTCGAGTTCGCCCTCTACCGCGGCGGCTCCCGGCCGTCCATTCTCCATGAGATCTCCGGTCGTATCCGCAGACTGTCTTCCCGCGGGCAGGGTCATTTCGGTTGCTGATACGGCGGG
>CAXMLT010000144.1:0-2453 GCA_964194245.1 uncultured Hyphomicrobium sp. | reverse complement strand
GTTCCTGGGGCGCTCGCCGGACACGGCCACCGCCGACGATATTCGTGGGTTCCAGCTGTTCCTGATCGAGAACGGGCTCAGCATCTGCAATCGCAACCGCATCATGACGGGAGTGAGGTTTCTGCTCCGCGTCACGCTGCGGCGCTTGGATCTCGCGGCCGAGGTCTATCACATCAAAGAGCCGCAGAAGATCCCTCTGGTCATGAGCCCGGTCGAGGTGAAGCGCCTGTTGGCGATGGCGAAGAACCCCAAGGTCCGGGTGCTGCTCGCTCTCTGTTATGGCTGCGGTCTGCGTGCCGGCGAGGCTGTCCGGCTCAAGGTCGGCGACATCGACAAGGCGCAGGGCATCATCCGCGTCGTGCAAGCCAAAGGGCGCAAAGATCGCCATGTGATGCTGTCGCCCGAGATGCTCGAACTGTTGCGGCAATGGTGGAAGGTTCGTCTGTCGTTCCACGATCGGAGCGTGCCGATCGAGGACCGCTGGCTGTTCCCCGGCCGCAAGCGGAATCAGCCGATGACGACCCGCCAACTGATCCGTCTGTTCCACGAAGCAGCCGAGGCGGCCAACATCAAGAAGCCGGTGACGCTGCACACGTTACGCCACAGCTTCGCGACACACCTGCTCGAACGCGGTACCGACATTCGCGTTATTCAAGCGCTGCTCGGTCACGACAAGTTGGAAACGACGGCGCGCTACGCTCGCGTGGCCACGGGTCTGATCTCATCCGTCGAGAGCCCGCTCGACCAGTTGAGCGAGCGCAAGAGAGCGAAGAAACGAGACAAGGACACGCCACCGGCGAAGTAACGCCGGTCTCGTGTCCCGTCCAGCTCTGGAGGTTGCGGACATCTTCCGCGACCACGGTCCCGCTTGGCGCTTGGCCAACGCAGGACATGTGAGCCTCGACCAATTGAAGGTGATGTCGGCGATCGAGCGCTGCAGGACTGCGGCGCTCGGCGGCCACGTCGCGCAATGCGAGAACGACGAATGCCGTCACACCGTTATCGGCTACAATAGCTGTCGCAATCGGCATTGCCCGAAGTGTCAGGGAGCGGCGGCTCGCGATTGGCTGGCTGCGCGCGAGGCCGAGCTGCTGCCGGTGGGCTACTTCCATGTCGTCTACACGCTGCCCAGTCAGTTGCGCGACATCGCCTATCAGAACAAGCGCGTCGTCTACGATCTACTGATGAAGGCGGCGGCCGAGACCACGCTGACGATCGCGGCCGATCCTAAGCACCTGGGCGCCAAGATCGGGATCACGGCAGTCCTGCACACGTGGGGCTCGGCGCTGATCCATCATCCGCATGTGCACATGATCGTGCCGGGCGGCGGGCTCTCCGACGACGGCTCGCGATGGGTGCGATGCCGGCCGCGCTTTCTCGCCAACGTGAAGGTACTGTCACGCCTGTTCCGGGGTCGTCTGCTGGCGATGCTTGCCGAGGCGCACGGCGAGGGCCGATTACGGTTCTCCGGCCACATTGCTGCGCTCGCCGACAGGAAGACCTTCAAGAGGTCCCTCGCGCCGCTGCGCAGGGTCGAGTGGATCGTCTACGTCAAGGACCCGTTCGGCGGACCCGAGCAGGTTCTACGCTATCTGTCACGCTACACGCACCGCGTGGCGATCTCCAATCGCCGGCTGGTGTCGGCCGACGACGGCGGCATCGCGTTCCGCTGGAAGGACTACCGCATCGAAGGCCCCGAGCGCTGGAAGACGATGACGCTCACGCCGCACCAGTTCATCCGCCGCTTCCTGATCCACGTGCTGCCGAAGGGCTTCCACCGCATCCGCCACTATGGGCTCCTCGCCAACACCAATCGCGCCAAGAGCATGGCGCGGGCTCGCGAGCTGCTCGGCGCTGCTCCGCGCATCGTCGAGCCCGAGGAGGAAAAAGCACCCGGCGCGGAAGAGCCGCGCGTGCTGCCCTGCCCCTGCCCGCGCTGCGGCGGCCGCATGATCGTCATCGAGGTGTTCGCACGCGGGTGTGAGCCGAGATATCGGCCGACGCCGACACCAGCGCCGATCAGGATCGACACGTCATGACACAGACGCGGCTACCCGCTCGCAACCTGGCCGGTCCGATCCGCTGGTTCTGCGCCGGCAACGATCCGACTTGGCCGAAAGCACCCGATCGGCGTCGCAAATGCCCCGAGCGGAGGTTCGCGCAACCTCTATCCCACAGTCCAGCGTGCCGATATCGTGTTCGCGTGAACGTCCGTGGCGATCGCGAGCCCACAATCAACGCCTGCGCTCCGATCAAATCGCCATAGCGCCCGTTGCACCCACCTGCCCAAATTACCGCGACTTCGTGCCTTGGCGCTTCTCCGACGCCGACCGTCCGCGCGTGGGGAGAGCTCAGCATCTCGGCGTCTGAGAAACCTGCACATGAAGCGACATCGCTGCTACCCTCATGAGATGGAACTGAGACTACGACCATGCCATCAGCGGTCCTTAGAG
>CAXMLT010000143.1:0-11795 GCA_964194245.1 uncultured Hyphomicrobium sp. | reverse complement strand
CGTTGCGGATCGGCCGCTGCAGCGGCTCGGTCACTGCGTTGATCGCCTGCCAGATGCCGCGCACCGTCGGGTTGTAGGGGTTGACCACGCCGAACGCCATCAGCCAGCTCAGGATCACGCCGGCGATGATGACGTAGACGTAGAGCTGGATCAGGTAGCTGATGAAGGTGAGGAGATAGACGAGCAGCTGGATCATGGGCGAGTCCGGTTGTGGAGAGGCAGACGTGTAGCCTCGCCAAGCCGCGGGAGCAAGGCCGCCGGAGTTGGCGCAAACAGGGCGAGCGCCCCGCATTCCTTGACAAGATTCGGGGGCCGCCCCTAAATGCCGCTCACTCGGCCGGGGCCGTAGCTCAGATGGGAGAGCGCTGCAATCGCACTGCAGAGGTCAGGAGTTCGATCCTCCTCGGCTCCACCACCCCAGCATCCATCGCACCGGAAGAGCCCCCTCTTCCAGTGATTCCATCCCGAGAGAGCGCCGCTCAGGCAGCCTGAGCTTTTTCGCGACGTCCCCTCAAGCAAGCGTTGAGAGGAAGTGCCGTCATGGTTTTATCGACGCCTGCCGCGACAGCCCGTTCCGCGACGAGCGTGGCCGCACGGTGTGCGGCCACCGCGGTCTGACGCGTGTGAAGGCGGCACGCCGCAGCGTCGTGCAAGGGCGGAGAAATGTTCGTGAAGAACTCAATTCACCCAGACGTGCTCCGGTATCCCCATCCCGTCGTCAAAGCGGACAAGCTCAAGAAGGGCGCTGTTCGCGAGTTCGCCATCCTCGGGAAAAGCTATGTCCTCTACCGGGACGCCGAGGGCAAGGCTGCTGCCACCCTGGGCAACTGCCCCCATAGAGGCGCGCTGCTGGCAAAGGGGAGCGTGAATGCACAGGGCGAGCTGGTGTGCGCATACCACGCCTGGAGAATCCGTTCGAACGGCACCGCCATTAGTCCTTCCAATCCGGACAAGGTCTGCTCCATCCCGATGCTCAAGACGTGGGAAAAGCACGGCTTCATCTGGGTGGCACACGCGGATGTCCCGGATTCGGCGTTCCCCAACTTCACGCGTCCGGGGTTCCAATTCGTTGGTGGATTCACAGAGCCGTTCCGGGCGCCGCTGCCAGTGGTGCTGGACAACTTCGGCGAGGTCGAGCACTCCTTCCAGGTCCACGTTTTCGTGGGGACGAGTAGCAAGTCACCGGACACGCTCTCATTCGCGTCAGAAACCCGGGAAGACGAGACCATCGGACGATCTTCGTCCAAGTACCGCGGGTTTCCACTGAAGCTCCACCGCCTTGTCGGTATCGGGGATCGGGACAACTACCACATCGATTGGGTGTTCCGTTTCAAGCCTCTTCACGGGTCCTACCACAATTACCTCTCGGACCCGGTCAGTGCGACACGCCGGCCGGTTTCCTATATCGTGACCGTTTTTCTCGTGCCGGTGCGCGACAGAGAAGTCGACGTCCACACCTTTGTCCAGATGGCCATCGAAAGTCCTGGGCTGCGGTGGCTTGCTCCGATCCTTCGCTTGGGCGCGATGGCGGTCACCAAGTACGAAATCAAGAACGATGCGGACATCGCGCGCTATGCCCCAGAATCGAGCGATGGCCGGCAGTGGAACTTGACGCACCTGGACAAGCAACTGTTTGTGAACCGCCGCATGATGGATCGCATCTATCTGGCTCCGCAGGCGGGCAACGTGACTCCACCAACCCCTGCAAGCTAACGAAGAATTGTCCACTCCGTCGACAGCGATCGAGCGCGGGAGCAAATGGAAACGATTTGCTCGCAGATCGAAGCGGATGATTAGGAATAGTGGGCTTATCTCGGAGCCGGCGGCCGGCGGTCGCGTGCAGTTGCGGAGGCTTCGATGACTTCGATGAAATGGCTTTGTTGCATGGCTTTGGCGTCTGCTCTCGCCACGCTCACGATGCTTGCGCCCAGTGCAGCATCCACGACGCCCAGCTACATCGAGGCAGTCCCCGACGAGCTTACCAAGAGCTATGGCGAGGATGTCGCCAAACGCGCCTTCTCCGATGAACTGACGGAGAAACGCAAGACGCTGATAAAGGACACTCTCACGCGCGAGCAGAAGTGTCCCGTGGACCCCAAGTTTGTCGTGCGCGATGTCCATCCCTATCAGGTCGCTCCGACCGACGTCGCTTGGGTCGAGCGCTACGAGGTTGCCTGCCGGGGGACGGTGCATCGCGCAGCGCTGATGATCCTCGACGACGGCAAGGTCGAAGCCATGCCGTTGCTGGCAGGGTCGACCATTGCGGACCCAAGCCTGCAAGTCGACGCCGCCACCATCGTCACGACTGCGGCCCTGACCCGCGAGGCCAAGGAGTGCAATCAGGCAACCATTACCGACACGGAGCTCACCGATAGGCCGCAAGCCGGCCGGCCGTGGAAGGAGCGCTGGTCGGTGAACACGTGCGGCGATGTGCAAAAGGTGGATGTCGTTTTCACGCCGTCGGCGCAGGGCGGAACGGACATCTCCGTGACGCAGCCTTGACCCGGTAAGATCCGCTGCACGTTGGTCGAATCCGTCTTGCGCGGCACCTCCAGGGCCCACGCGCCCCCAACGCATCTCGGTGCCGCCTGCTACCGCAGACCGCTGTTCCCCAGGGAACAGCGGCGCAGCGCAAACAGGTTCAGGAGACGGGGTCGGACATTGCGGGACGGATCGACCATGAACTGCCACACCAAAACACGGGACTTCGCCCGCGGCGAAATACCCTCTCCAGAGGCCACGCCGACCAGGCCCACCCGCCGCGACGTCGCGTTCGCGAGCGGCGGCGTCACCTGCCGCGCCTGGGCCTATGCGCCGGCCGCGCCCGCCAAACGGGCCGCGCCCTGCATCGTCATGGGCCACGGGCTCGGCGGCACGCGCGACGCTTCGCTCGAGCCCTACGCGGAACGCTTCGCGCAAGCCGGATTCTACGTGCTCCTATTCGACTACCGCTATCTTGGCGCCAGCGACGGCGAGCCGCGCCAGCTCATCTCGATTTCGGGCCAGCTCGACGACTGGGCGGCGGCCATCGCCTTTGCGCGCTCCATGCCGGGCGTCGATCCCGCACGCGTCGCGCTGTGGGGCTGCTCGCTGTCGGCCGGTCACGTGCTCACGACGGCTGCGCGCGACCCCGCGGTCGCGGCGATTTCGGCGCAATGCCCCATGTTCGACGGCGCCACGAGCACGCGCCTCTTCGTGAAGAATGCAGGCGTGCTCGCGGGGCTACTACGGCTCATTTGGGCCGGCGTCGCCGACGCAGTGCGCGGTCTCCTCGGCAAGTCGCCGCGCTACGTGCCGCTGGTTGCCCCGCCGGGTGAGCTTGCGGCGATGTCGAGCGAAGATGCCTACGTGGGCTGCCTCGCCATCTTCCCCCCGGGATGGCGCAACGAAGTTGCCGCGCGCTTCTTTCTGACAATGCCGCTTTACCGGCCCGTACGCTACGCCGGCAGCGTCGGCTGCCCCGCGCTCATCATCGCGTGTGAGAGGGACACCGTTGCCTCGACGGATGCCGCACGCGAAGCCGCCGAACACATGGGTGACAAGGCGCGGCTCATCGAATTGCCGATCGGGCATTTCGACGTGTACCTCGGCGAGTGGTTCGAGCGTTCGTCGGCGGAGCAGGTGAGGTTCTTCCAGGAAGCCTTGTGCTCTTAGCAGCCCATTCGCGGCAATCGGCTAAATTGCAAACGCCTGTGATCAATCAATGGTGATGATCGACGGGGCCTATGGCCTTGTTCGTGGAACCGATTTGACTACTTCTACTTGTGGGCAGAGCTTGCGTTCGCTGAGGCGGTAGGCTCGACGCCGCTTCGACATTAAGAACGCCAGAGATGCTTTGCCTCTTCGCAGCAGCGCGGAGAGCACGGGTTTGTGCGCCCCTTCGCGCTCCTGTGGCGTTCAGCCAACTCACTCGAGCCTGGAGGAAGCCATGGCCAAAGTTCTCTGCGTTCTCTACGACGATCCCGTCGACGGCTACCCGAAGTCATATGCGCGCGACGACATTCCGAAGCTCGACCATTACCCCGGCGGCCAGACGCTCCCCACGCCCAAAGCAATCGATTTCAAACCGGGCCAGCTTCTCGGCAGCGTCTCGGGCGAGCTGGGCCTGCGCAAGTTCCTCGAAAGCCAGGGCCACACGCTTGTTGTGACATCCGACAAGGACGGCCCCAACTCCGTATTCGAGCGCGAGCTTCCCGACGCGGAGATCGTCATCTCGCAGCCGTTCTGGCCAGCCTACATGACCGAGGAGCGCTTCAAGAAGGCCAAGAAACTCAAGCTCGTCGTCACGGCGGGCATCGGCTCCGACCATACCGACCTGCAGGCAGCGATGGAGCGCGGGGTCACGGTCGCGGAAGTGACGTACTGCAACTCGATCAGCGTCTCCGAGCACGTGGTCATGATGATCCTGGCGCTCGTGCGCAACTACATTCCCTCCTACGGCTGGGTCGTGCGCGGCGGCTGGAACATTGCCGACTGCGTCGAGCGCTCCTACGATCTGGAAGGCATGAACGTCGGCACCGTCGCCGCCGGCCGCATCGGCCTTGCCGTGCTGCGGCGCCTAAAGCCGTTCGACGTGAAGCTGCATTACACCGATCGCCACCGCCTCTCGCCCGAGATTGAGAAGGAGCTTGGCCTCACGTTCCACAAGGACGTCGAGTCGCTCGTGAAGGTCTGCGACGTGGTGACGATCAACGCGCCGCTGCATCCAGAGACCGAGCACCTCTTCAACGACAAGCTCATCTCCAAGATGAAGCGCGGCTCCTACATCGTGAACACAGCGCGCGGCAAAATCTGTGACCGCGACGCCATCGTGCGGGCGTTGGAGAGCGGCCAGCTCGCCGGATACGCGGGCGACGTGTGGTTCCCGCAGCCGGCACCACAGGACCACCCGTGGCGGACGATGCCCCACCACGGCATGACCCCGCACATCTCGGGCTCGTCGCTGTCGGCGCAGGCCCGCTATGCCGCGGGGACGCGCGAGATCCTCGAATCTTACTTCGCGAATAAGCCCATCCGCACCGAGTACCTGATCGTCGACAAGGGCAAGCTCGCCGGAGCCGGCGCGCACTCCTATAGTGCCGGCGACGCGACCAAGGGCTCGGAAGAGGCGACGCGCTACAAGAACCGCGTGTGACGTTTCCCTTCTCCCCCCATGCCGCTCACATGGGGGGAGGGGATCAAGCCGTGACGACGGAGCCGAGGTCCGCGGGTGTCACAACCGGACCCGTAACCGCCGCGTCATCAAACGAAAGCCCATAGTCCTGAGCCATGTGCAGCATCGCGCGCTCGGCAAGCGCGGTGATGGTCAGCAGCGGATTGACGCCGAGCGAGCGCGGCATCACCGCGCCGTCGACGACGTAGAGCCCATCGTGCACCGCCGTCGAGCCACGCCCGGGCGCGGCGTCGAACACCTGCCCCTTGTGATTGACGACGCCATAGGCGCGTTCGCGGCCCATGCCGGCTCCGCCGAGGGGATGCGCGGTCGCCGGTTGATGCCCCATGACGGTGCCGGCGAGCGGGTTCTTGACGTAGGAGCCGCCGGCCTCTTTCACGATCGAGGAGAGCACCGCATCAAGTCGCGCGTACACCGGCTCGTCCTTGGCGCCGGGCCACTGCAGCGTGAGGCGGTCGTCGTCGAGTACGAAGCGTCCCGCGGCGCTGTCGTGCGACACCGCGAAGAAGGTCTGCAGCCGCGAGAACGGGCCCTTGTACACCCCGCTGATGAGGCTCTGCAGTGCGCCGAGCAGACGCCCGTTGGGGATAAACAATACCGGCAGCACGGGCGCCAGCGCGGAGGGCAGCACGCCTTCCTGCACGCGTAGCTCCTGCGACAGGTCGCGCTCGTCGTCGTACTCGATCTGCCCGGAGACGGCCGCGCCGATCTCGACGCCTTCGAGCTTCGGCGGATAGCCGATGCCGACCGCATCGACGGGGTTCGTCGCGCCGTAGCCGAAGGCGATGATGTCGCCGTTGGCGGAGAAGCGCTCGCCCACGCGATCGGAGAGCGGCAGGCCGAGAGCGCGCGAGCGCAGCAGGATCTCACTGGTGCCGAGCGTGCCGGCGCCCAGCACCACAATCGGTGCGCTGAGCGTCATCTCCGCAGGCGCGGCGCCGTTCTTATCCAGGCGGCGCAAGTGCACGGTCCACGATCCGTCGACGCCCTTGGAGACATGGCGAACACCGGCGTGCGTGAAGATCTCCGCGCCGTAGCGTGCGGCGTCGGTGAGATAGGTCAGCGCGACGGAGATCTTTGCGCCGACGTTGCAGCCTCCGCAACAGTCGCCGCAGCGCGTGCAAGCGGGTTGGGCGACGCCCGCGCGATTGACCATCGCATCGAAGGCGACGGTGACGGGGGGCGCGATGGGCGTGCGGCCGAGCCCGCTTCCCGCGGCCGCGAGCGCCTTGAACTTCGTGTGCGCGGCCGCGCGCGGATCGCTCTGCGGGCTGAGCCAGCGCTGCGCACGGCGGAACCCTTCCTCGAGCAGGCCGTCCTGCGCAATCTGGCCCGGCCAGATCTCGTCCGCGAACACGCGATCGTCGGGCCGCAGCGCTACTCCCGCGTTGACCAGCGAGCCGCCGCCGAGCCCGCAACCTACGAGCACGTGCATGTCCTCGCCGAGGCGCACGTCGTAAAGCGCGCTCGAAGGGCCGGTCTGCACGCGTTTGCCCGTCACCTGCAGCTCGTTCTTGAGGTCGGGGAAGCGGCTGGGGAAACCGCCGGTCAGCACCTCACGGCCGCGCTCGAGCACGGCGACGCGCTTGCCGGCACGGGCGAGCCGCGAGGCGGCAACGCCGCCACCGTAGCCGGAGCCGACGACGATGACGTCGTAGCGGTCCTTGATCCGGTCGAGCGAGCGGGAGAGGCCGGTCATGCGCGGTCCTTGGCATCGAATCCGGGCGGCGAATCCGGCGCAAAGGTGCGTCGGCGCCGAACGGGCGTCAAATGGGTTCGATGCGAGGCCGACTAACGCACCGGATTGGCCGCCACGGCGCCGGCTTCCTTGGCACGCGCGGGCAAAGGCGCGAGCTTCACGGCCTTCGAGCGGCCGACCTCATCCTGCAGGGCATCCGCCAAAAAACGGCCGAGACAGCCATATGTGAAATCATTGGGGTGGAAGAGGTCGGGCGCGAGCAGCTGCTGCGGCGTGTACTGCGCGCTCGTCACCAGATACTTCATGATGGCGAAGCGCTGCAGGATCGGTACCTTGCGCGCTTCCGCTATCTGCCGAAGGGCCGCGAGGTAGCGCGGAATGGCCGCGATCGTGTCGGCGCGTGGGAAATACTGCATGTCGAGCAGCACCACATCGATCCCTGCCTGCTGAAGCTGGTCGATACCGAGCATTACGGTCTGGCGGAACTTGTCGACATCGACCTGGCGCATGGCGTCGTTGACGCCCGTCTGCCAGATCACGACGTTGGGATGGAGCGGCAGCACATCCTTCTTGATGCGCGGGATCATGTCGGTCGCGAGCTGGCCGCCCACGCCGAGATTATCGACGATGATCTCCTTATCGGGATACCGCTTGCGCAGCTCGGCCTGCAGCCTCGACGGGTAGCAGGCCTTGGGGCTGCTTGCGCCGATACCCTGCGTGCTGGATGAGCCGAGCGCCACGATCCGGATCGGCTTGGAGCTCGCGAGTGCACTCGAAAGCCCGGGTAGCGGAGCGTTGAAGCGGAGGAGGTTAACTGGCGCCTCGCAAGGCTGCGCCGCGTTGGCGACAGCCGGGCTTAAGCCCGCTGCAACTGCGACCGCCAGACGGAGAGCTGATTGCGCAAGGACTGTACGAACCCGATGTCGCGATTGCGCTCTGCTAAGGCCCATGCCGTGATCCAAAGGATGCCAATACCTGCCGTATTGACCAGGATCTGCATGGGAAGTCCATCGCCGGCTTCGGCCAAAATCACCCACCCGGTAAACGAAACTACCGTTCCGAGGCAGAAGATTTCCAAGGAATGCCGGCCACAGCGCGATACGCCCCTGGCCCAGGAAAGCTGCGCTTGTAGGCGAGGACGGCGGAGAAACCGGCGAGCAGCACGAATACCTCGGCCGCGTCGGCGAAGCCGAAGTTACGCAGCGTGAAATGGGCAAGCCCGTTGTCGGGGATGTGATCGATGAAGATGAACAGCAGCGCGAGCCCGCGGAGAAAATCGATTCGCAGGTCTCTATCGTTGGCCATGCTCGCCGCGCCTGTTGGCATTCGCTTCCAATCCGGAGCCACGACTCTCAGAACGCACGACCAGGGCCGTTCCGTCGCAGCTCCAACGCGACATGCTGGAGCAAGTTCCTGCGGCCACAACGCTCATCGGCAACGGAAAGCGCAAAGCGCCGCTGCGCCAATCGCGCGGTGATCTACAAACTACTTGGAGAAATCGATTCGAGATGGGCCCCGCAATGAACACGCGATAAACGCGACGAGGCTCGCAACCAATGTCCATCGCGTCGCGCGGATCGTCAAAGCAAAATGCAGATGAGGATAGGCGCTTCCGCGTCAGGTTCGTGTAGGCCTGCGCGTCAGCTTCGCGTAAGCATTTCTTGTCAGCTTGTCGCGTCGGGTGCCGCGGGCGCGACCGCGAGCATCTCCGCTGCGCGCGCGCAGTCGGCCTGCATCTGGGCCACGAGCTCGTCGCTCGACGCAAACTTGCGATCCTCGCGCACGAAATCGATGAACTCGACCCCGAGTTCTCGTCCGTAGAGTTCGCCGTCGAAGCCAAACAGAAAAACCTCGAGCACGGGCATGCCGTTGTCGTATGTCGGTCGGGTGCCGATGTAGGCGGCGCCGTCATACTGCCGCCCCTCCGCGTAGGCGCGAACCGCGTAGATGCCATGGCCGAGCACAGTGCCGCGCGGGAGCGGCAAGTTCGCCGTGGGAAACCCAAGCCCGGTTCCGCGCCGCGCGCCGCCGACCACCGTGCCGCCGACGCGCCACCACCGGCCCAGCATGCCGGCCGCGCCTTTCACGTCGCCTTGCGCCAGCCGCAGTCGTATCGCGCTCGAGGAGAACACCTCGCCTTCCGCGGCGACGGGCGCGATGATTGTAATGCCGAAGCCGAGCCGCTGCGCCGCCTCCCGCATGGTCTCCGGCGTGCCGCTGCGGCCCTTGCCGAAGAAGAAATCGTGGCCGATTACCACGTGGCGCGCGCCGAGACCCTCCACCAGGACTCGCGCGATGAAGTCCTCGGCGGAAAGGCTCGCGAGCTCCCGGTTGAAGGGTAGGATGACGGCGACGTCCAAGCCGAGCTGCTCGAAGATCGCGAGCTTCTGCGCCGCCGAGGTCAAATGGAAATGCGGCTCCTCGGGGTGGAAGAACTCGCGCGGATGCGGCTCGAAGATGAGCGCCCCCGCCGGCGCGCCGAGCGCGCGCGCCTCCGCGACGGCGGCGGCGATCAAGGCCTGGTGGCCGCGATGCACCCCGTCGAAATTGCCGATGGCGAGCACTGCCCCGCGCGCATCCGCCGGCACATGGCCGTACCCCTCTACGATCTGCATCGGGCTTTCGCCTCCAGCGGACGCCATGTCCAAATTCCGCCGCCGATCATGAGTATCCCGCAGTTATGAAAGATTGGATCCCCCAGATCGTGATCGGCATCATCGTGACCGTCGTCGGCACGGTCATCGCCAACGAGATCGTGGGCGGCCACGGCCGGCATACGCTGCCCGGTATCCATTTCGGCCGGGGCAGATAGTCCCCGTCAAGCAGGCCGCGCCGGCACCATCAGCACCGCCTCGCCCTGCACCACCGCCTTGCCGTTGACGCTGCACACGGTCTCGAAGCGGGCGCGCTTCTTTTCCGCGATGAGCTCGATCACCTTCACCGCGGTGACGACCGTGTCGCCGATCTTGACCGGCGCTTTGAAGTTCAAGGTCTGCGAGATGTAGATGGCGCCTGGGCCCGGCAGCTTCATGCCGAACACGGCGGAGATGTAGGCGGCCGAAAGCATGCCGTGCGCGATGCGCTCCTTGAACATCGTGCCGGCTGCATACTGAGCGTCGATGTGCACGGGGTTCTTGTCGCCGGAAATCTCGGCGAAGGCGACGATGTCGGCCTCGCTCACGGTCTTGGAGAGGCTCGCCTCCTCGCCGACGCTAAGATCCTCGAAAAAAACGCCCTTTGCCGCCGTCGCCATACCGTCCGCTCCCCTGATTGGCGGGTCTTACGCCCGCGGGCCCGGACACTATCGGCGCCCACCGCGGCCGGCAACCGGAGGGCTTCTCGGGCGTTGTTAGCTTAATGCCCTATCCGCTGTTGCCGGCCTCGCACCTAGAAGCTATAAGGCGCAATTCCCACTTACCTGGAAACGCTTGGCCCTGCAGACGAGCCGCAGGATGCCGGAGATTAAGAGCCGCCATGAGCGACCGTAGACCGTTGATGCCCAAGGCGACCGCCGTTTGGCTGGTCGAGAACACCTCGCTGACCTTCGACCAGATCGCGGCCTTTTGCGGCCTGCATGTGCTTGAGGTGAAGGGCATCGCCGACGGCGACGTCGCGCAGGGCATCAAGGGTCTCGATCCGGTCACCTCCGGCCAGCTCACACGCGAGGAGATCGAGGCGGCGGAGCACGACCCGAAGCAAGAGCTTCACCTCGCCGAGCCCAAGGTCATCGTGCCCGACATGCCGGCCAAGAAGGGGCCTCGCTACACGCCGGTCTCGCGCCGCCAGGACCGTCCGAACGCGGTACTCTGGCTTTTGCGCAATCATCCCGAGTTAAAGGACAGCCAGATCATGCGCCTCGTCGGCACGACGAAGCCGACGATCACGCAGATCCGCGAGCGCAGCCATTGGAACGCGCCGAACCTAGCGCCGCAGGACCCCGTCACTCTCGGGCTGTGCACGCAGACCGATCTCGACGCCGAGGTGAAGAAGGCCGCCCGCCGGCTCGAGCGCGAGCGCAAGGAGTCCGGCAAGGGCATGGAGAAATCCGGCACGCTGCTGCCGACCGAGGAGACGACGGCGCCGGAGCCGCGCAGAAGCGAGATCATGCAGCCGAAAGTCGAGGAGCAGCGGGAGGAGACGCCCGAAGAGGAGCAGGCGCGCGTCTTCGCCAAGCTCAAGGGCATGTCCGGCGGCGACGACAAGCACGACAACGAGGATGAGGGCGCGGACACCGCGGTCGACAAGGAATAGCTCAGGCGCAGCGACTGCGCGTCGCGCCTTCGCGGGTCGTGCCTGTTCTGTGGGGCGACGGCGTTAGTCGAGCACCCACGGAATGAGCAACAGAAGCGTCAACAGGATCCAGAGGGCGATCGTCTGCTGTGTGATCTCGCTCATGGCCATCTCCCGGCAAGCCATGCGAACTTAACGGAAGACTAGACCCAAACCCGTTGCCGCAAAAGAAGGCTGTGAGCCCTTCCTTCCAATTATCCGCAGAAGGATCGCTGGCAGCGCGTACCCGGCCAACGCGCCGGCAGGCGTCCTCCGGGATCGTGAAAAGGACATGGCCGTTGCCGCGCTTCCCCGCTTTCGCTAGCGTCGCGCCTATTGCCCGATGCCCGTCTCAAAGAGCGCCAGCCGAGCTATGCCCGCCAATCCTTACAACGAGAACCTCGACAAGAACCCCGCCAACTATCAGCCGCTGACGCCCCTGCAATTCCTCGCGCGCGCGGCCGCCATCTACCCCGATCATTCCGCCATCATCCATGGCAATGCGCGCATCAGCTACGGCGAGTTCTATGCGCGCTGCCGCCGGCTCGCCTCTGCGCTGCGCGGGCTCGGCATCGGCGTGGGCGATACCGTCTCGGTGGTGCTGTCCAACACCCCCTCGATGCTCGAAGCCCACTTCGGCGTGCCAATGGCGGG
>CAXMLT010000142.1:0-1930 GCA_964194245.1 uncultured Hyphomicrobium sp. | reverse complement strand
TTACACCATCTTGACGGACGCGACCCACATTAGCGTGCCCGAGCGTTGCCTGCACCTGGACCAGCGTGGCGCCGCGGTCGAGCGCATGGCTTCCGTGGGCGTGACGCAGCCAGTGGGGGACACGGCTTCGTTGATCCCCGCCCGCTTCGCCGTCCGCTTCACCATTACGTGGACGCTGTGCGCGTCGAGGTGGGCGCCCTTCTTGCGCGAGGCGAACACCGGATCGTTGGCGCCGGCGTCCCCGCGCAGGGCGAGCAGCGCGCGGCTGATGCTCTTGGGCAGCAGGACCTGACGCACGCGACCGCCCTTGCCCGTGATGGAAAGCTGCACCTTGTCGTCGCGCGAGATCACATCGGCCCAGGTGAGCGCTACGATCTCCGAGACGCGCAGACCGCCAGCATAGGCGACCTGGAGGAGCACCCGATCACGCTGCGAGCGAGCGGCGCGGATCAGGAGCTGCACATCGACGGCCCGCGGGACGGCAGCACACTGGATTTGGCCGTCGGCGACGCTAGTCCGTCACGTGGGCGCGGTGAGTCGCGTTGATTGATCGAATGGTACCGCGGCCAGGTCGCTGCCGACGCGCAAAGGCTCGCCGGGGCTTGAGAACAAGGTCCGGCGAGGAGTCGCCCAGGATCACTCACTATCCCAAAAAATAGGGGGAGCTAAAATCTGCCCCCCCTTCCACGACACTTCTCAGAAAGTGCTTCGTTCGCGCTTTATCTCGTCGGCGCTGTAAGCAGGCGCCTTTGGATCATATGCTTTCCAACCGGATTGTGTGTAGTAATCCCGGCGGGCACGAACATCGACAGGCTGATACCGTTTTAAGATTGTTTCAGCCATTGCTACGCGGTCATCGGCCGCGCGTACCGTGACAAGCGTGCCGCCGCGGCGGATACCCTCTGCGTAAAGCTGAGCGTCCGCTTCGCCAATGCCATAATCGGTCAGACTTCCGATCAACCCTCCGGCCACGGCACCAGCGGCGGTCGTGGTCAACGTTGTGGCAAGCACACCGGCGGCCACAAGGGGACCTAGGCCCGGAATGGCCAGCACGCCGAGTGCCGTCAAGATGCCGGCGCCAGCGCCGACAGCTCCGCCAACTTCGGCACCCGTGGCAGCACCTGAGGACGTTTTGTCATTCGCGTAGCGCTTATCGGCGTTGCTGGCGACCAGACTGACGTCGCTCGACGTGAACCCCGCCTCTTGGAGAGCGGTGACCGCGTTGCGCGCACTATGGAAATCATCGAACATGTAGCTGATTACGCGTGTCATTGGTTCACCTTGTCAGTTGTGACATTGCCTTTGAAGTCCACGGATACAGTCATGGTTGCACCGTTCTTCGTTGCGGCCGTGCGCCAAATTCCCTGGTCATCCTTGGTGAGGGCACCGATTCCAGTAAATCCAGCATCCTCGATGCGCTTGCGCGCTTGAGCCTCGGTGAAGCTGTTTGCACCCTCAAGAGGGGCCGTCGTTGCGGACGGCTGGGCGACCTTCGCAGGCACTTCAGCAGCTGCTGCCATCGGCAAAGCCATCAAGGCGACTGCAATTGTTGTCAGAAACTTGACCATTTGGTTCTCCATTTTGATTGATGTTAGTCGCCGCAGGGTGACTCGCGCTGCCTCGACCTAAATGCTCAATCGCGGGAACTGAGAATCGTTCCATCTAGGTGCCAACAACCGCTCATTTTTGGCTGATGACGCGGTCGTATTCCGGGCTAGGTGGGGAACAAAAACCTGCACACGCAGTTAGCAATCATGGCCCAACGAATTAGGAAATCATCCCTCACAGCAAGGACATTGACGCGGTTGGAATCGCTGACGCAGGGCTGATCGTAGAAGAGCACCCTCTGTTTCCCGAGTGGCTCGCTGCTTTCGAGCATTTGGTGAAGACCCACGAACGGGCCAAAGCAGCGGAGGGAGGTTCACCCAAC
>CAXMLT010000141.1:0-1857 GCA_964194245.1 uncultured Hyphomicrobium sp. | reverse complement strand
GACTTGGTATCGACCGCGGTGTAGACCTCAACGGCGATGCTCACCAAGGAGAGCCGGAGAAAACCTTTCCAATAAGCCCTGTGGGCCATGACTTGTTCTCACGCACGCATACCGCAACTTGTTGTCGGCTTAACGCCGATACCCTGCATATAGTTGCTCCCTGGAACGACGCGTAGCTCCATTCAGCTCCAGCCGCGCCGCGCATCATCCTAAAGAAAGCCGCCCGGCTCCGTGAGGAACCGAGCGGCTGTGCATAGTAGCTTGGTGGGGGCGTACCAGAGCGCCCTCACATATTTCCAGCCGTTGCTCAGGCGTGATCCCATGAGGGGTTCACCGAGCTCGCGGTTTGCGATGCGCACACCGACTGGCTGCAGGAGCCTTACGCTTTCGCTGTCTCGCAACCGCGAAACGGTCGCCTGATGAACTCGCGGGGGCAAACTTGAAATTCGCGGATTGGTACGTCTTGTCGGTTAGGTCGTCGTCCGATAGGTCAGCACAGGCCCGTGTTGGAAAGGTGAGCTATAACAAGCATCGCGCCTCACGCTTGAAAACCGTGGCCTCGCGCCTCATGAGCGAGGAGCCGTGCTCTTCGAGCTTGTCCCTCGATAGAGCAGGCCGTCGTCAGGATCCCCCCGCACGCGAGATAAGCGAAGGAGCGCCACTATGTCCGATAAAGCGAAATCGAAACCGGCCGCGGCGCCCGCAACCGCCGCCAATACCGTGCGCCTGCACCGGGTATTCGCCACCAAGCCCGAGAAGGTCTACCGCGCCTTTCTCGACGCCGACGGAATCGCGAAATGGCTGCCGCCGTACGGCTTCACCTGCCACGTCGAGCATATGAACGCCAAGGACGGCGGCACATTCAAAATGTCGTTCAAGAACTTCACGACGGGGAACGCGCATTCATTCGGCGGCGAGTACCTCGAACTCGTTCCGCACGAGCTGATCCGCTACACCGACAAATTCGATGATCCGAATTTGCCGGGCGTCATGCATGTCACGGTAAAGCTTAGGGCCGTGCCCTGCGGCACGGAGATCGACATCGAGCAGTGCGGCATTCCTGCAGCGATCCCGGTCGAGCAGTGCTATCTCGGCTGGCAACAATCGCTGTTGCAGCTCGCGCAGTTGGTTGAGCCGGAGATACCGGGGTGAAGGGTGGGCGCGAGGCCCAAGCTGCCCGTCGCTGCGTGGAAGTTTCACTTGCACGGAAAGGCTTCGCGCATCGCCATCATCGCTGTCGTTCGAGGTGGCAGATGGCCCCTTTTCGCGATTGTGATCTCCCCACTTCACATAAACGGCCGCGACCTGGAAAACATTCGTGCCAGTGGGCAGGCAAATGCGCGCATAGCGTCGGACGCGATGGGTGCGGCAGCGGGCAGTGTGGCGACAGAACGAAAAAGGCGCTCTGGTCCGGGGGGAAACCGAGCGCCCTTAGAATCACCAAAGCCTTTAGGGGGGAAGGCCGTCTTCCTCAAGCGTCGGGGAAGGGTGACTGGAACTAACTTCTACGCTGGCGCTCCGCTGGTTCGTTTGATCCCGGTCAATCGCCGTTGCGGCATCTTGGGTCTCGTTTCTGGTACTCGCCATCGTTCAGCGCACGGGGTTTTTGAAGCGCCACCGGCTCCGCAACTTGCGCGAACGCAAAGGGGGCCATCGCACACCCCTGTTGGTCGGCAACGGGATAAATGACCATGCCTCCTAGTCGGCGGAGCTGTCTCGACTCTTCTAATTGCTTCAATTTCTCTGAGTGCTCCATCCCTTGATCTCCCGCGAATCCGGCAACCGGTCTTGTTCGCTGTCATAAGAACAGAGGTACGTCAGCGCGGCGTGCGGTGCCGTCGCGGAGTTGGTAGGAAT
>CAXMLT010000140.1:0-5468 GCA_964194245.1 uncultured Hyphomicrobium sp. | reverse complement strand
CGCACCATCGACAGCCACATCAAGCGGCTGCGCAAGAAGTTCAAACAGGTCGACGACGACTTCGACGTGATTGAAACGCTCTACGGCGTGGGATACCGCTTCAAGGAAGCTTGAGGCGTGGAGGCACGATGGCGCTCGAGACCGAGCGATCCCCAGAGTATCCACTCAACGGCGGTTTCGCGGCGCTCAAGAGCGGCGCGAACGACGCCATAGGTGCGATCGCAAGGGCCGGCCGGCGCCTCGTCCAAACCTCGCGTGCCGCCGGTTCCGCCGCGGCTGGCAAGGCTGCGGCGGCGGCGATTGCGATCCGGCGCCAGGGGCGCGCCGCGCGGGCCAAGCTCTCCGCGTTCGCTACCGCCCCGGCAAACTTCGGGCCCATCGAGCGCTGGTTCCGGCGCCAGCCGATCGTGCGCTTCTTCTCCGCGAGCCTCCTGCGGCGAATCCTCGTCTCCAACCTGATGGGGTTCTTCATCCTGCTGGGTGGCATCCTCTACCTCGGATGGTTCCACACCTGGCTGATTGACGCAAAGCTCGACGCGTTGAAGACCCAGGGCAAGATCATCGCCGACGCCATTGCGGGCAATGCCACGGTGGTGCGCGAGCACATCGTGCTCGACCCCAACAAGCTGCCCGACACGCCTGACTCGCCTCAGCAGTTCCCCGACGATGGCCTCGCCGCGCTCGAGCTCTCGATCCATCCCGAGGACGTCACGCCGATCCTGCGCAAGCTGATCCAGCCGACCAACACGCGCGCCCGCGTGTATGCTCGCGATGGCACGCTGATCGTCGATACCGCGCGCTCGCTGGCGCAGTGGACCGCGCTCCGCCACGAACCCGGCGACAAGCGCCAGCCCAGGACGCAGAACGTCTGGACCATGGTGACGCGCTACTTCTTCAAGGAGCCGATCCCCGTCTACCAGGAGATCGGCAGCGGCAACGGCATGGCCTACAAGGAGGTCCGCGCCGCGCTCGATGGTGAGGAGCGCAGCATGCTTCTGCTCAACAAGAAGGGCGAGCAGATCGTCTCGATGGCGCTACCGATCCGCCGCTTCAAGAACGTGCAGGGCGTGCTGCTGCTGTCCACGCTCCCCGGCCAGATCGACAAGATCCTGCGCGAGGAGCGCACCGTCATCCTGGTCCTCGCGGCGGTTGCGCTGCTTGCCTCTGTGGTGACCTCGCTCCTGCTCGCGCGCACGGTTGCGGGCCCGATGCGACGCCTGTCGGCGGCCGCGGACCAGGTGAGCCGCAACATCGCCGCGCCCCAGCAGCTCCCGGAGCTTGCCGACCGCCACGACGAGGTGGGCCAGATGGCCGGCGCCTTCCAGGCCATGACGGCGGCGCTCTACAAGCGCATCGAGGCAAGCGAGAAATTCGCAGCCGACGTCGCGCACGAACTCAAGAACCCGCTCACCGCCGCCCGCTCGACCGCCGAATCGCTGGGATATGCCAAAACGGACGAACAGCGCGATCAGCTCATCGAGCAAATCCAGATGGAGCTGAAGCGCCTCAACCGTCTCATCACCGACGTCTCCAACGCCTCACGACTCGACGCGGAGCTCGCGCGCAAAGAGATGCGCGCCATCGACGTGACGACGATGCTGCGCAACGTGGTGACCATCTTCCGCGACATCATCGGCAGCGACAGCCGCCGCATCGAGCTCGTCGTCGCGCCGGAGCCCCGCAACGGCACATACTTCATCGTAGGCGACGAGGGTCGACTAGTGCAGGTGCTGACGAACCTCCTCGACAACGCCGTCTCCTTCTCGCCAGAAGGCGGAGTGGTGACCGTGCGGGCGCGCACCTCGGAACCGTTCGTCGAGATCCTGGTCGAGGACCAGGGGCCCGGCATCCCCGACGACCGCCTCGACATGATCTTCGACCGCTTCTACTCCGATCGCCCGGCCACCGATCAGAGCCGCGGCAAAAATTCGGGGCTCGGCTTGAGCATCTCGCGCGAGATCGCACTTGCTCACGGCGGCCAGATCATCGCCAACAACCGCTACGAGAGCGGAGCCAGCCCCAGCGCGCAGCCGGTTGGCGCCTGCTTCGTCGTTCGCCTCCCTATCGCCAGCGCGGCGCAGCGCGGAGGGGCGCCCGTTGGCCGACGCAGTTGAGAACGTCCACGGGACGGCGGTTGCGCTCGGCTGTAACGCGGCGCTTATCCGCGGGGCGCCGGGGTCTGGCAAATCCGACTTGGCGCTGCGCTGCCTCGCGATGGCCCCGACCGCGCTCATTCCCTGCCCCGCGGCGCTCGTTGCCGACGACCGCGTCGACCTGCGCCGCTCAGGCGACCGCATCGTGGCCGGGGCTCCTGCGACGATCCGCGGCAAGCTCGAGGTGCGCGGATTGGGCGTGTTGAGCGTTTCTTGCATAGCGAGGGCGGAGCTCGTGCTCGTCGCCGACCTTACCCCGCTCGACCAAATCGAGCGTCTGCCCGATCCTGCGCCCGTCACGGAGCTGTTGGGTGTACGCCTGCCCCTCATACACGTTGCGCCCTTCACCGGCTCGGCGCCCGTCAAGCTGCTGCTGGCGCTGGCGCAGACGCTGCGCAAGCCGCCCGAAGGCGTTTAGCAGGGTGGCGACTACCCCCTTGCGCCGCCGCCGAACACTTGTAAATTCTGCCCCGGCCGCAAGACCGGCCCGCGGCATGACCGGATTTACGACCGTTCGTGGGCGGGAACCGACGAAGCTACTGGCAGCGCTCCACCGCCTGCGCCCGCCCAATCCCGCGGGACGAAGAGACGAGGTCGGCTCTAATCCATGATCGGACTTGTCATCGTCACGCATTGTGGGCTGGCGCTCGAGTTCCGGTCTGCGCTGGAGCATGTCGTCGGCCCGCAAACTCAGCTCGAGACCATCTCGATCGGCCCCGAGGACGACATGGCGGTGCGGCGAAAACAGATCCTCGACGCCATCAACCGCACCAACACCGGCGATGGCGTCATCATTCTCACCGACATGTTCGGCGGCACGCCGTCGAACCTGGCGATCTCCGTCATGGACGAAGCGCCCGTCGAGGTAATCGCGGGCATAAATTTACCAATTCTGGTCAAGCTCGCGAGCGTGCGGGGCGAGCTTCCACTCGCCGATGCGGTCGTCAGCGCCCGCGAGGCGGGCCGCAAGTACATCAAGATAGCGAGCCAAGAGCTGTCGGGCGAAAGTTGAGCGTCAGCGCATGCCGGAGATCAAGGACAGCCTGCGTCCCGAGGCGGTGGTCACCATCCGCAATCGCAAGGGGCTGCACGCGCGCGCCTCGGCGAAATTCGTGAAGCTGGCCGAAGGTTACGACGCCACGATCATGGTCACGCGCGAAGGCCATTCCGTCGAGGGCACCTCGATCATGGGGCTGATGATGCTGGCGGCCGGACCCGGGTCCACCCTGCATTTGCGCGCGCAAGGTCCACAAGGACCGGAGGCGCTGCAGGCGCTCATCGCGCTCGTCGAGGCGGGCTTCGACGAGGACTGCATCGAGGACGCTTGAGCGCCCGCAAGAGCGAGACCGGCCGCAAGAAAAAGGACGCCCGGAAGATGGGCGTCCTTTTCCCGCTGCGGGGCTGGGTCGTGGAGGCTACTTCGAAAGATAGAGCGAGGTGAGCTTCAGGGCGATGTCGCGGAACGCCTGCTTCAGCTGATCGCCGTCATCCGCATTATAGAATTTCACCGGATCCAGAGGGTTGGTCGGTGCGCTCGCGCACTGGCTCAACGTGTCGATGGCAGTCTGGTTGCCGCCGAGCTGAAATCCGACCGTGTAAACCGTGATACCCTGGGCCTTCATGGCCGTGCATAGAGCACGCGCCTGCGCTGTCGAGCAGCCGTTGGCAGCCTGCGGACATGATGTCGTCGATCCGTAGTTGGCGGAGATGCCGTTGGAGTCGTACTGCGTATTGTATTCGCCGTCGGTCATCAGAATCGCGATCTTTTGGACGCTAGTGGTGCCGTAGGCCACGGGCGTGCTCGAGGGCCAAAGCGACGCCCAGTTGGGCGACAGCATGTACCAGGCCCATGCGGTGCCGAGATGACCGGCGGTGCCACCGCTGGCTGTGAGGCCCGTTATCTTGTCGAGAAGCGTCTGCTTGGTACTCGTCAGCGGCACGACCACGGCGCTGGTCGGAACGGTGCACGTACCCTTGGTGGCAGTGCTGCCTGCAACCTTCACGGTGTAGTGGCCCATCACGTACTGGCCGGACTTCGGCGCCGCGTCCGTATACTTTTGGCTACCGGTGCGCTCGACGACGCAGTCCGACAAGAGGTACGTGGTGCCTGAAACGGTCTTCGACTTCGACAGGGTGCCGCGTGCCTTGGTTAGTGCGGTCGACGGCAGCCGAATGTCCTCCGAGAATGGCACGATCGCCATCTTGGAGGTGTACTTGCTTTGGTCTGCCCAGATCACGACGTTGATCAGGTCGGTGGCCGCGTCCTTGAGGTCCTGAATCTTTGTTGTGCGCGTGGAACCCGAGCCCGAGCCGTCATTCATCGAGCCGGTGACATCGACCATCAGCGCGATTTCGAGGCTCTTACCATTGTTGCTTCCGCCGCTGCCACCGCCAGAGCCACTGCCGGGGCCGCCGAGCGCAAGCTGGGACTGCGAGAAGTTCGCCTGCGAGGGAGTGATTAACGGCAGCTTGTCGATGTTGGCTATTTGCAGAAACGGAGTCTGGATGTAGGCGGTGCCGGTCGCTGTGATCGACATGCCATCATCGCCGACGGCGAAGCTGATTGTGTCGCCCGTCACCGGGAGCCGGGTTGCAACGTTCTGGCTGTAGAATTTCTGTGCAGTCGCGACGGCGCCGGCGCTATCGCCGCTGTTGGTCTGAAGCCAGCGGCCGCCGGCGAGGACTGCCGAGTCGACCGCCGAAACGGTCTGGTCGCGCGCGTGCAGCCAGCGGCCCACGTCGACCGCGGCACCGATCGCCAGCATCAGCACCAAGCCCATCAACGGCCAGACGATCGCGATGTTGCCGGAGCGGTCCGCTCCAAAGCGGGCAATGCGACGCAAGCTGCCGCGATCGCGGCACGCGAAAATCGTCCTCATGGATACGCCACTCCTGTAGTACTTTTGGTGTGTTTTGCCGCAATATGGAGTTTTGCAAATGTATGAACAGTAAAAGTGCTAAAATTTATTAGTCTTAGCTAACGATATCTTATGGAGCGTTCGCGATAGACGAGGTAAATATTATATTGATGACTGCCTCGGCCTGAATGACTGGTAATCGTTACACTGGAGGCTGCATGACGGGCCGCTTCGAGCCCGCGAGCCGGCAGCATATAAGGACTTGTTTATATCTTGTTGCGGTGTCTGCCGCGGGCCGATAGAACCAGCGCAACCCAATCACGCGGTGGCCGCCGGTCGCCCAGCAGGAAAAAGGAGCAAGCGATGGGTCGTGGTACCGACTACGTCGTCAAGGACATCAGTCTCAGCGAGTGGGGCCGCAAAGAGATCGCCATCGCCGAGACCGAGATGCCGGGCT
>CAXMLT010000139.1:0-3600 GCA_964194245.1 uncultured Hyphomicrobium sp. | reverse complement strand
GGTCCGAATTTCCGGGTCCACTTCAAAGATCTCGAAAGAACGGTTCGCTTCGCTCAAACCAGATGCACCGCTCCGCACTTTTGTTTGCGACACCCGTAAGCTGTGGCGCCTTGCGAGGGATAAGAAGGCGACCATTGACGACTTCGCCGAGCACTACAAGGCTCTGTGGCCGTGGTACTTGACTGAAGTGGAACGCAAGACAGTTTTGGACGCTCAAATTGACGCGGCGGCGAACAATTGGCGCTGATCGCGCGCGCGATCTCAACCCAGATTAGCGGACCTCCACAATCCGCCTCCTCCCCACCTTCCAAGAACTTGAGCCGCTCGCACACCGCTCTTCGCACCGCGCGCCATAGCGTCTATGATCGGCTCCGTGGGAAGCTCACTCCCCACGATAAGCGAGGGAGACGTGTGATGATGTACGACCGGTACGTTTCCATTCACGGCTATGGCCTTGGCCCCCTGCATCTGCTCATCCTTGCTGCCGTCATCATCGTTCCATTTTGGCAGCTGTTCTCGAAGGCGGGATATTCGGGCTGGTTCAGTTTTCTCATGGTGTTGCCGCTCATCAATCTGATCGCGCTCTACGTCCTCGCCTTTTCCGACTGGCCGTCGCTCCGCGCGAAGCACACGACCATCACGTGACCCCCATCGCCTCACCGTAATAACCAGTCCGCAACCTCCCGCGTCACGCCTCAACACGGCGCTGACCACCGGAGCCACGATTCCAAAATCCGTGATACGCAACTCCCCCCGAAATCCGTGAACTGCCGCAACGTCCCCACATCCAAAATCGCGCCCGCCGCGCACAATGAGAGCTCATCCCCTTCCGCCACTCTCGCGGATCCTTTGCTCCAAGATAGCAACAGACACTTTCATGCCGACAAGGCTATAGCGTGCTCGCCTCGTCGTCACGCCGCTTGGCGCACGCGCTCGGTGCTCGCAACAACTGAAGGGCTGCGCGGCTGGGTGAGTGCATGAAGGGATAGGGTCAGAGGTGTCGCGACAAAGACGGTATGACGATGCCGTCTCGGCCTGCGGGCAGCACGAGGCTCCATGCAACACCTCCAACCCCATAACCGAAGTCTCAAGAATCGTGCCAGAAGTAAGTCTTTGAAAAACTTCAAATCAGGTCTAGCGGCGTACTGACCAGTTAGGCGGCATCCGCACAGACCTTAGGCAATTGGCGTTTCCTGCGGCGATGACACCGCGACACGGCGCCCGTACCTTTCGACGCCTCACCAGCGTCGGCTTTTTCAATTCCTCGCAACTGCCGAACCGCCGCTAAGCATCTCCTCGAAATTTCGCACGCACCGGAACTGCTCCATGGTAGAGCGAGCCAACCACCTGGAGCGTGCGAGTGCCTCCCACCAAGAAGACGAAGACAGCAAAGATCGCTCGTGAGCGGCCCCCGCGGCAAAATACGCTGCCTGAGGTGGTCGCAGGGTCAAGGCCCGCGAAGCTCACTGGTTTCGCTGTCGACGATCGCGTGTCTCACCCGCAATTCAGTAACGGCACCATCATAGCCATCGAAGGCTCAACGCTGTCGATTGCATTCGACGAGCGGGGTACGAGGCGCATCATCGACAGCTACGTGAAGCGACTAAAGAAGTAGCGCGTCGTTCCAGCGCAACTGATCGCTGTCGCAAGAAAATACGATTTCCTCTGATCGTCGCGGCACTGCTAAGTCCGCCAAGGCCGCGGAGTAATCGCTCGATCACTCCAAAGCTCGGCACCTCGGCCGAGCGCCGACTCGTCCGAGGTGCCTTCGCTCGAAAGTCATTTTGCGTCTTTGCCGTGCGCGGCCATCGCCGCCTCGGCTCGCTTCCTGAGCTCCTTCGGCGGCACGTTCTCCTTGCGGCTTGCGACGTGCCAGATGTGGCCGAACGGGTCCTCAAGGGCGCCGCCGCGATCACCGTAGAATTGATCGGCGACAGGGCGAATAATCTTCGCCCCTGCTTTCGCCGCTTGGGCCACGACCGAATCCACGTCTTTGACGTAGAGATGGAGCATCACGGGAGACCCACCGAGCGTTTTGGGCCCCCGCGCATTCATTTCAGGAGCTTCATCGGCGAGCATGATGGGCGAATCTCCGATCTTGATCTCCGCATGCCCGACGCGTCCACCCGGCCGGGGAAAGCGCATAACCTCCTTGGCGCTGAACGCTGCCTTGTAGAAGTCGATGGCGCGCGCCGCGTCATTGACAAACAGGTAGGGCGTCGCCGTGTGATATCCCTTAGGGATCGGCTTCACTCTCGCTTTCTTTTTGGTTTTCGCTTTCGCTTCCTTCGGCATGTGTCGTCTCCGCTTGGTTGACATCGCCCTGTTCGAGTTCCCGGCGTACGACGAAACGATCGCCACATCCACTGCACCGCCGCCTTTTCCTCGCATAAAACTGGCCGGGTGCTATACTGCTCACATGACCCGCACGCGCAACACTCGCCACTTCCCCGTCATCGTCGAAGAGGACGAGGCCGGCTTTTTCGTCGCCACGAACCCGGCGCTCCCCGGCTGTTACAGCCAGGGCATAAGTATGGAAGAAGCGCTCGCAAATGTCCGCGAGGCAACGGAAGCATCTCTCGCCGAGCGCTCCGACACCGCCGTTTCCATTCCGAATATCAGCGTGCACGTCATCGCGCTCTAAAGTATGTCGCGCGTCCCGCGCGTCTCCGGTGCTGAGCTCGTGAAAATCCTCGAGCGTCGCGGCTACGTGCAGATGCGCACCGTCGGTAGCCACGTGCGCTTGCGGCATCCCAGCCTGCCGCCGACCACAGTCCCCTTGCACGATGTCATCGGCCCTGGTCTCTTGCGCAAGATCATGCGCGACACCGGCCTCACTCTTCCGGATCTCTTCACCGACTAGTCAGCGAAAAATTCAAAACAACAATATCGACGACGTCCGCGTCTACAATCGCGCCCTCTCCCCCACCGAAGTCCAGCAGCTCTACAAATTAGGAACCGTGACCATCCACTCGAACTAAATCTCGCCTGCCTGCCGGTAGGCAGGGCACCGTCCACATCCACTCCAACTGATTTCATCCCGCCACCGACGCCTAGCAACCTCCCGCGTCGCCGGCGCTGCAACATCCCCAACGAAAGCGCGTCCCGCCACGCAACTTCCCCAATCAGCACCCAACGACAGAGCGCTCGTGGAGCGCCCAACAAAGCCCCGCCCCACCCGCCCAACCTCCGAAATCCGTGATACGCAACTCCCCCAAAATCCGTGGACTGCCGCAACTTCCCCGCATCCAAAATCCGTGCGTTCCACCCGACCTCACGATCTTCCCCTAAAGAAAAGGTGCGATTTCGCATCGTCCCTGCTATAGCCGGCGGCACTCATTCAATAAGAAAGGGACGTTATCGATGGCCAGCGTGAACGTTGACAAATTATCGCTCAAAGAACTCCTCGACCTCGAAGGCAAGCTTGAGAGGGCGATCGCCGCGGCTCGCGAGCGCGAACATGGAGAGCTCAAGCAAGACCTGGCGGCATTCGCCGAAAAGCGCGGCTTCTCGCTGAAAGAGCTTTTTGGTGGACGCGGCAAAGGCAAGATCAGCGTCGCGAAGTACGCCAACCCTGATGATCGCTCGCAGACGTGGACC
>CAXMLT010000138.1:0-4242 GCA_964194245.1 uncultured Hyphomicrobium sp. | reverse complement strand
AGGAGTGCAGGTAGAGGTTGTGCGGCATGACGGTCGCGCCGAGGATGCCCATCGCGAGGTAGAGCATCTCCGGGTTGCGCACGATCTCGACCGTCGGGGCGAAACCGAGGATCACCTCGCGGATGTCGGGCCGCGCCATGCCGACCTGGATGGCAAAGCATGCGGCGATGACGAGCAGGGTCGTGACGACGAACGCCTCGATCCAGCGGAAGCCGAGGTTCTGCAAATAGAGGATCAGGAATACGTCGAGCGCGGTGATGAACACGCCGAGCTCGAGCGGAATGCCGAACAGGAGATTGAGGCCGATGGCGGTGCCGATGACCTCGGCGAGGTCGGTCGCGCAGATGGCGACCTCGGCCAGCAGCCAGAGGACGACGGCTACGGGCTTGGAAAACGAGTCGCGGCAGGCCTGCGCCAGATCGCGCCCCGTTGCGAAGCCGAGGCGCGCGCACAGCGCCTGCAAGAGGATCGCCATGAGGTTCGATAGAAGCGCGATCGAGAGCAACGCGTAGCCGAACTTCGATCCGCCGGCGAGCGAGGTCGCCCAGTTGCCGGGATCCATGTAGCCGACGGAGACGAGGTATCCCGGCCCCAGGAAGGCCAGGAGCCGGCGCCATCCGGTGCCGCTGACGGGGATCGAGCCCCATACCTCGCGCAGCGACGGCTGGCCCCGCTGGCGGCGCCAACCTGCGGGCAGCGCCTCGGCGGGGCGATCGATCACGTCGTGCATGAATGCGGCGTCCAAATTACTTGCAAATGATTTGCAACTGCAAATTAAGGTAAGCGAACCGTCACAGTCAATGGTCGACGTTCAACCTGCTGAAGAACCGGTATTTTTCTTGGCGAGTCACCGCGCCGGCAGCCCCAGGCAGGAAATGCGAATCGGGGAACTGACCGTTTCAAGCCGCGCGCCGGCGGCTCGCGATGTCGGCCGGGGGCACCGACGAGCGGTCCGACGGCGCCTCGAAGCGCCCGTAACGCAGCGCGAGCGTCGGCAGCACCAGGAGATTGAGCGCCATCGAGGTCAGGAGCCCGCCGACGATGACGAGTGCCATCGGCCCTTCGATCTCGCGGCCGGGCTCGTTCATGCCGAGAGCGAGCGGCAGCAGGCCGAGGGCGGTCACGATTGAGGTCATCAGGATTGGCGCCAGCCGGTCGCCCGCGCCTTTGACCGCCGCTTCCGGGCCCCAGGCCACGCCTTCCTCGCCGACGAGATGCTCGAAGTGCGAGATCATCATGATCGAGTTGCGCAGCGTGATGCCGAACAGCGTGACGAACCCAACCATCGAGCCGAGCGTCAGCACGCCGCCCGTCGCAAATACCGCGAGCACACCGCCGACGAGCGCGAACGGCATGTTGGCGAGCACCAGGAGCACGTTGCGCCAACTTCCGGTGACGACCGCCAACAGCATGATGATGCCGAGACCCGCGACCCCTGAATTCATGAGCAGATTGCGCCGCGCCTCCGCCTGCGCTTCCGCCGAGCCGGCGAACTCCAGATGCACGCCGTGGGGAAGCTGCACGTGCGCCATCTCCTCGCGCGCCTGCTTCACGAAAGAGGTGACGTCGCGGCCGATGACGTTGGCGGTGACCGCCTGCACGCGCTGGCCGCCGAGATGCTGCACCTGGTAGCGGCCGGCGGTCTGGTAGACATCGGCGATCTGGTGCAGCGCCACGAACGTGCCCGCCGGCGTGCGCAGCGGCAGCTCGGCGACCTTGGAGACGCTGTTGCGGCTCTGCTCGTCGAGCATCGTGATGACGTTGAAGACGCGATTGCCCTCGTAGCTTTGGCCGACGATGTCGCCCTGGTAGGCGGCGCGCAGCATGTTCAGGACGTCAACCGAATCGAGCCCCCAGCGCTCGAGGTCCGCCTTGCGCTGGCGGATGGTGAGCTGCGGCATGCCCGGCGGCGATTGTAGCTGGACCTCGGTCGCGCCCTGGACCTCGCTCAACTCGCGAGCGACCGAGCGCGCCGCCTCGTCGAGCGCATCGAGATCGTTGCCGTAGATGTTGACGATGACGGACGCGGTGTAGCCCGAGAGAGATTCCTCAACCCGCTCGGTGAGGAATGGCTTCAACGCGAAGTTCACGCCCGGAAAGGTCGCGAGCACCTTGCGCATCGCCGCCTGCGCCTCATCCGATTCCGCTCCCGAAAGATCGCGCTTCAGGTCGACCTCGAACTCGCTGTAGTGCGTACCCCAGGTGTCGTCGGCCTTCTCCGCGCGCCCGATGCGCTGCGAGACGACGCGCACAAAGGGCAGCTCCAGCAGCGCATTGGTGACGAGCGTGCCGATGCGCTGCGATTCTGCGATCGAGGTGCCGGGCACGGCCGCCATGTGCAGGGTGAAGTGGCCCTCTTTGAGCTCCGGAAGGAAGCCCGCGCCGAAGAACGGCAGCGCCGCCAAACCCACCAGCGTAAAAACGAGCGCCCCCGCGATCGTCGTGCGCGGGCGCGCGATGATCCCCTGCAGCATGCGCTCGTAGCCCTTGCGCAGCCAACGGGTGACGGGCGGGTCGTCGGAAGCGCGCGCCATACCCTCGGGCTCCGTGGTCTTGGGCGCCAGCAGCATGCAAAGAGCCGGCGTCACTACGAGCGCAACAACGAGCGAGGCAAGGATCGCCAGCACGTAGGCGAGGCCGAGCGGGGCAAAGAAGCGCCCGGCGAGTCCGGGCAGCATCACCACCGGCAGGAACACCAGGATGACGGCGAAGGTGGCGTAGACGACGGCGCCGCGCACCTCGAGCGAGGCGTTGAGGATCACGTCCTCCGTCGGCAGCGGTACGGCCCTGCGCCGGTTCTCGCGCAGGCGCCGCGCGATGTTTTCTACATCGATGACGGCGTCATCGACGACCTCGCCGATGGCGATGGCGAGGCCGCCGAGCGTCATGGCGTTCAAGGTGGCGCCGAGCGAGTTCAGCACCACGATCGCCGCCAGCAGCGACAGCGGAATCGCCATGCACGAGATGGTGGCCGTGCGCAAATCGAACAGGAAGAGGATCAGCACGACCACGACCAGCACGCCGCCGAGCAGCAGCGACTTTTGCACGTTGCGCGTCGAGATGCCGATGAAATCCGCCGGTCGGAACAGGTCGGCGCGCAGCTCCACGCCTTCCTTCTGGATCACGGGCTTCAGGTCGGCGAGCGCGTCCTCGATGCGTTCGCTGACGTCGATCGTATTGGCCCCGAGCTGACCCGACACAAGCAGCACCACGCCGGGCTTGCCTTGTACCGCGGCGCCGCCGATCGCCGGCTCAGGCGCGTTCACGACGTCGGCCACGTCCTTCAGGAGGACGCTCGAGCCGCCCGAGCTCGCCACCACCGTCCGCGCCACATCCTCGGGATCGATCGACTGGCCCTCGGACTGAAACACGATGCGCTGGTTGTTGGTCTCGATGAAGCCGGCGCCCGTTACGGCGGTCGCCTTCTTGGCGGCTGCCAGCACGTCATCGAAAGCGAGGTTGTAGCGCACCAGCTCGTCGGGGTGGACCTGCACCTGGATCGAGCGCACGTCGCCCCCGAACACGGCAACCTTGGCGACGCCCGGCACCGCGAGCAGCCGCAGCCGCAGGGTCCAGTCGGCAAGCGTGCGCAGGTCCATGAGCGAGCGCTTCTCGGAGGTGAGGCCGAGCACCAGCACGGTCGACGAGGAGGAGGTCAGCGGCGTCATGGTCGGCGCGGCGACGTTGGAGGGAAGCTGGCGCGCGGCCTCGGCAAGGCGCTCGCCCACCACCTGGCGGTCGCGATAGATGTCGCTCTCGGGACGGAAGATTATGGTGACGACGGAGAGGCCCTGGATCGAGGAGGAGCGCAGCGATTGCACGGCGGGCACGCCGTTGATGGCGTTCTCGATCGGCTGCGTCACCAGGATTTCGACCTGCTCGGCCGTCAGCCCCGGCGCCTCCGTCTGGATGCCGACCTGCGGCGGGGCGAACTCCGGAAACACATCGTACTTGGCGCGCGTGACCGACAGCGTCCCGTAGCCGAGCAGCACGAGCGCGAGCGCCACGAGGACGCCGCGGAAGCGGATGGCGAAGCCGATGACCGCAGCTTGGAGGCCGCCCGGAGGGGCTGCAATCGGTGCGGACGACGGCATCAGTCGTTATCTCCGCCGACCTGGATCTGCGCGCGGAACTCCTCCGACAAGAGAAGCTGCGCCGCCTTGGTGACGATCTGCGGCGGATCGTCGGCCTCGCCGAACGCGTGCACGGGAACGACGAAGCCGGTGCCGTCTCGCGTCGGTG
>CAXMLT010000137.1:0-1959 GCA_964194245.1 uncultured Hyphomicrobium sp. | reverse complement strand
CTACAAGGATGGGCTCAACCGCCAGCTCTTCCTGCCCTTCATCGCTGTGCTCGAGGCTCACATGGACGTGGTCGAGCTCGTTTCGGCCAAGGACTACCGGCTCGATAAGCTTGCGGGTTTGCCGCTCTACTTTACCCCGGCGGATGTGCGCGCCGAGGCCGAGCTCGATCGCCACTGGGACCGCCTCACGGGGCGCCATCCCGGCCGCGAGGAGTGCGTGCACGTCAAGGGGCGGTCGGTGCGGGTGCCGTTGGCGTCGATGGGCATCGCCCGCTTCGACTTCAGGGACTTGTGCGAGCTGCCGCTCGGCTCGCTCGACTATCTGCACCTGGCGCACGCCTATCACACGCTCATCGTCGACCGCATCCCGGTGCTGACGCGGGAGCGGCGCGACACCGCGCGGCGCTTCATGAACCTGATCGACACGCTCTACGACAACGGGGTGTGCGTCATCGCCTCGGCGGAGACACAGCCGGCGGGCCTATACCCGGACGGCAGCGAGACGGACGCCTTCCAGCGCACGGTGTCGCGGCTGATGGAAATGCGCAGCGAGGGCTACCTCACGAGCCGCCACGCCGAGGGGCGGCAGTCGGGCGTGCTGCCCGGCTGAGCAGTCAGCGGGCCGGGGCAGACGTCTCGCGCGGCTCGCCGATGGCGAACGACGGGGCGGGCTTGCTCTCCTGCGGCGCACTGCGCGCCGGGATCGATCCGGTCTCGATGTCGGCATACGGGGTAGTGCCCGGCCGCGGCCCATAGAGCAGCACGACGCCCTGGGTGTCGCCCGGCTGCAGGCCCTTCTGGCGCTCGTCGTAGCGGTAGGACATGAGCTCGCCCGCCGCGCTCGGGTGATCGAGCCCGATGGCATGCCCGATCTCGTGCGCGATGGTGTAGCGCAGGTCGTACACGTCGAGCCGGCCGTCGAAGCCAACCTTCCAGGGCTGGCGCGGGTTGAGGCAGATGAGCGAGCGCTCGATCGTCTTCTGGCCGGGCGCGCCGGCTTTCGTCAGGGTGACATTGGTGAAGGCGCGGCCCTGCGGCTCGCCCTGCGCGCCGATGAGGATGTTGGCCTCGCGCGGGTCACGCGCCTCGCGGAAGGTCAGGTTGGCCACGCCCTCCCAGATGCGGAAGGCCTCGGCCACCTCGTGGCGGAACTGGTCGGCGGTGATGTGCGAGGGGAGATAGGCGTTCTCCGGAGGCTCGAGCTTGGCGCAGTTGCGCGCGCCCGGCGTGTCGACCGCCTCGGTCGCGAATGCGTAGGTGAGCGCTGCGCCCACGCCCATGAGCGGGCTCTGCCATTTGACGGTCTGGTTTTCGAGATCGAGGAGGCGGAAGCCTAGGAAGGTCTCATCGTGCGCCCAGGCGGAGCCTGTGAGGGATGAGCCGGAGCCGGTAAGCATTGAAGCGGGGCCGGTAACCAGCCAAAGGCCGGTCAGCGCCAGCAATGCGGCGAGATGAACCCCTCTCACTCCCCCTCCGTCCTCGCGCTGCGCGCGGTCTCTTGGTGTCTCCTGCCGCCGAGACCCTCGAGGCCGACAGCTCGCTCGTGACTGCAGGTGCAACGCTCAGCGTGCGGCCCAGGTTGGGCTTTTCCTGCTCGGATCGGTAGTCTAAAGCTAGACGTGTCGGAGTTGTGGCAAGCCCAAGGGTGCGGGCGTTCGCCGCAGAAAAATCATCCAAATTCGAGCAGAGGGAGCGGTTGAAGATGGCGCGCACGAAGATCGCCTTGGTCGGCGGAGGTATGATCGGAGGCACGCTCGCGCACCTCATCGGCCTCAAGGAGCTGGGCGACGTTGTCATTTTCGACATCGCCGAAGGCCTGCCTCAGGGCAAGGCGCTCGACATCGCGCAATCGGGCTCGGTCGAGGGCTTCGACTGCCACTTCAAGGGCACCAACGCCTACGCCGACATCGAGGGCGCCGACGTCTGCATCGTGACGGCCGGCGTGCCGCGCAAGCCCGG
>CAXMLT010000136.1:0-1707 GCA_964194245.1 uncultured Hyphomicrobium sp. | reverse complement strand
GACTTGGTATCGACCGCGGTGTAGACCTCGACGGCGATGCTCACCAAGGAGAGTCGGAGGAAACCTTTCCAATAAGCCCTGGGGGCCATGACTTCTGCTCACACACGCATACTGCACCTTGCCCCATCTCAACGCGGACCTCCCAGATATAGTTCTCAGGCACCCCTAAAAGAAAAAGGACCGATGGTGTTTGGTCAGGCCGGAGGTTGACGGCTGCCAGCGCCCACGACACAAACTGTCTGAAAACGTGGACCGATCCTCGACCCGACCTCCAGCCGCCGAAATTGGTTAAGAAAGCCAACGAGTGAGTGATCGAACCCGGGAGTAGGAACCGATGATAATCCACACGGCTAACCCTTCTCCTCGTCGTGATCGGCGCCTGCGTGGCTTCGCGGTTTACACGCGCATGCATCCAGCAGGCCTGCCTCCAAACTTTCACTGGTAACGTTCCCACCTTGAGTCCGCCGCCGGCGACTATCCGGCTCGGTTAGCGCCCTTCGACTTGAGTGCCTGCCACAGTCACCGGGGGCGATTGTCGATTATGATTGCTGCGCAGTTCGTCGAACATGACCCCTTCGCTTTGGCTGGCTATCCCATAGCCGTAGCGATAGCCGCTCCCAGCGGTCCAAAGTCGGTCCAGTTGATCGCGCGGTCTATCCTTCTGCACCTGCCGCCAGCGGTGAAGCGCGAGCAATTATTTCCCTCATGCGCCAGTGCTTCAAGGAGGGAACAAGCACGATAAGCCTGCGTTCAATCCTTGGGCGAAACACCTATGTCGGAGGACTTATGTACGCCAGAACGCACGCAGCCGAAGCCGGAGGCGGATCTTCAGGAACCACTGACGTGTCAACTGAACTGACTGCATTGCGTGCCGACATTACGGGCCTTGCGGACTCTGTTAAAAGGCTTGCGGCAGAAACGCCGGATTTAGCGAAAGAGGGTTTCGAATCCGCGATTCGAAGGAACCCCTTGCAGGCTACCCTGATCGCGGCGGGTATCGGCTTTGTGCTGTGTCTCATCATTGGCCGCTAGCAGACCGCCGGCCAGAGGGGCTACACGGCCGAGCAATCTCGACTCAAGATCCCTGAAGACCTTGGGCCCCATGTTAGTCCTGACGGCACCACCGGAACTGGTCACCTTCTAGGAGCTCGGCCTTCCCCTCGACGACCAGCTTATCCAGCGCCACCACGACCTCGTCGAGCGTCAGCCGTGTACCACGGGCCTGGGCAATTTTGACCAGCCCCGGCGCGTCAATCGGTTCGGGCGAGCGCTGCCTCAGCAGCTTGCTCAGGGCGTAGGGAAGCGCTAGGGCACGCGAGTTCGACATTAGGCCTCCTTTTATCGCCGGGAAGCGCACCAGCGCATTCGTCGTCCAACTTGTTGCGCTTCGCCTCGTACTTGTCCAGCTAATGGTAACCGGCGACGACGGCGCCGTGAGATGGATGTCGCAGCGATTACGAATCATTGCCGCCCGCTTGGATGCAGGCGCCACACACAAGCTGGATTGAAACGCACGATGAGCAGCTTTCCTGAAAACCTGGCCGACCGCTTCCGCCGTTTCAAGCAGCGCCACTTTCTGCCCAACGCCGAGCAGTACGAGGAGCTGGCGACCTATGGGCAGACGCCCGAGGCGATGATCATCTCCTGCTCCGACAGCCGCGTCGATCCAGAGACGATCTTCGGCGCCATGCCGGGCGAGCTGTTCGT
>CAXMLT010000135.1:0-2637 GCA_964194245.1 uncultured Hyphomicrobium sp. | reverse complement strand
AGCGCGCACCCGCGCGGCGGGACGGACAACCGCGGCGGGCCAGGGATTTGATCAGCAACTTAGGGAGCTGCAGTTGTCGCCCTGTACGTAGTCCACGCAGCTGTTGCGCGGGCTATGGTAGGACTTGTCCGTCCAAGTCATGCTGCCCGACATTCCCGGAATGACGTTGGTGAAAAGCGGTTTGAAGATGTAGCTCGATACAACCACGATCATGCTTCCGCCCGTGGCGAGGAAGCCTGCGGGCAGCGCATAGGTCGCGCACTTCGAGGGCACGGTATAGCCGTTGTAGGAATACGACCAGACCACGCGCGTGTCGCTGGCATTGGTAGGCGAGGCCTGAACCGAAATGACGCCGAGCGCAAGCGATGTGGAGTCATAGGGCTGCATGAGTTGTTTGATCGATAACATCATGCTGTCGAGGTTGGTCTGGGCGGCAGTCGAGCTGGTGCCCACGTATTGCTCACGGGCAACTAGGTCGCCTGTCGAGTCGGTTGCCATTGTGAACACACGGTGCATGTTGATGGCGCGGCCGAGCTCTATGGTCCCGAGCAGCATCAATGTCAGCAGCGGCGCCAGGAACGCGAACTCGACGGCCGCGCTGCCGCGCTTGTCGCGCGTGAGCCTGCGCAGCGAGCGTGCGCGTGCCGTATGACGATTGAGAGCGCTGATAGGCATGACCACCTCAGGCAGCGACGGGGATTTGGCGAGACGACACAAGCATCAGCTGTAGGGCTCCGTCTGGAATGCCGTTGCAGCCTGCAGGATCGCGGATCCGGACCCGCCCGAGTTCACGCCGAGCTTTAGGAACGGGAAGGTTTGCGCGAGATCCCACTGGTAGCAGAGCGTGACGAGGACGACCTCGTCGGCGGTGCCGGTATATGTCGATATCGTGTCGGACGATGCGCCCGTCGAGCCGATCATGTTGTTCTTGGAGTCGACGCAAGACTGTGGAGCTATATTGCTCCAAGCGGCGCCGGACTGGATAATTACACTCAGCTTGGCACAGTTGATGTAGCTGCCCGCAGCGCCGCAGACGAGATTCTTGAACTGGCCTACGGTGAGCGCGGTTGTTTGCGCCTGGCCGGTGCGGATCTGCCGGGCAGCCGCTTCGACGCCGTACTCAAGCGAGCTCGCGGTGAAGTAGTAGAGGCCGACTCCGAGCAATCCGAGCACGAACAGGAAGAACGGCGTGGCGACGATGGCGAATTCGATAGCCGAGGTGCCCTGCTCATCCTTCACCCACGCGGGCGCGTTGGGGCGCCGGAGGCGGGACGTTCGGTCCAGGAATGTTCGGTCCAGGAATAGTGGGGGCATACGCATACGAAAGCTGCCACGCAGGCTTTGATTGATTGGCCGGCGTGAACATAGCTTCACGTCTATGAATTATGTATTGCCCGTGCGGCAATTGAGCATTTTCGGTGAATGAATACGTAAACTTTTATTGCAATCGGCTGGGTCCCATCCCCCGCGCCGCTGAGCCGGCGATATCATTCCTTATTCGTTGGAGCTCTGGTTGCCTTTGTCGACGGCACCCGACGCGGCCGTGTTCTTGGCCTGCGTGCTCTTGGAGATGGCATCGAAATACTCGACGCCGTCGCCGACGGTAATGGTCGGCGCGCAGTCCGGAGTGCACGTATAGGACTCCCGCTTGGAGCCCTTATAGAGGCTCAGTCTGCGCAGGTCGTCGTGGTCGACGACGACGCGCTGGTCCTGGATCACGTTGCGCTGGGCATCGAGGGCGATGATGTTGGTGACGCCGAACGACTTTCCGGTGACGACCAGCAGGTTGCCGCCCTGGATGGCGACGTCGGCGATCGACGGGTTGCCGATAATCACCTCGGTGGCAGGGCGCGGCAATCGCAGGAGTTGCGACTGGTCGTAGCGGACCATCAGGTCGGCCGCACGAGCTTCGCTGGCGTTCGCGCCGGCGCCCGCAATGACGAGGCAGAAAGCCATCGCAGTTGCGCCCGAAGCGAGAGATCTAATGGGTCGGGTCATGGCCATCGGGCTCCTCTTCCGCTCTTCCGCATTACCTCAGGAAATGGTAAAGGAAGCGAAAACGCCTGTACTGATAGCGGTCGCTCTTCAGAACCGGTCGGCTTAGTGCCAAAAGTAAATTGCCGTGCAGTTGTGTCGAACCAAACTCATCGCCTTTTTTGCCATTGCCTATTCCGCGCTCGGCGGAGGATATGCAGCGCGTGGCGGCATTCGTGCGATCGGCAAATGCAAAGATCTGCTTTCGCCCTGCAAAGCAGGCTTTCGCGACGGTACGGATGGCGATCGGTGGCAAATGCCAGGGACGCCAGGAATACTTTCCGAATACATTGCTTCAGTTCGCCGCCAGCGCCACTAGTCTTGACGGCTTAATCGGACAAGAGCCGTTTGATCAAATTTAATCGGCCCGATTAACTAATTGTTTAGAGATATTTACGATGATATTTGAGACTTTTACTTAGATTTAATACGTGTCGGCGGAGAGTATCCCAGTTCGGAAGCGAGGAAGCAATCCTCACCGAATGCGCACGAAAAAGTGCGGTTCGAACCAAAAAACTGGGAGAGTGTTGTCATGAAGACTGTTATCACCCGCTTTGCGAAGGACGAATCCGGCGTGACCGCCATCGAGTACGGCCTCATCGC
>CAXMLT010000134.1:0-2422 GCA_964194245.1 uncultured Hyphomicrobium sp. | reverse complement strand
GCTCCTCGATCATGCCGCAGAAGCGCAACCCGGACGCGGCCGAGTTGACGCGCGCCAAGGTCGGACGTATCGCTGCCGCGTTCCAGGGCCTGCTCATGGTCATCAAGGGCCTGCCGCTGGCCTATTCCAAGGACATGCAGGAGGACAAGGAGCTGTCGTTCGATGCCCTCGACAGCCTGGCGCTCGCGGTCGCAGCCATGACCGGCATGGTCGACGACATGGAGCCCAACGCAGAAGTCATGCGGGCGGCGGCGGGAGGCGGCTATTCCACCGCAACCGACCTTGCCGACTGGCTGGTGCGGACCCTCAAGCTGCCGTTCCGGGAGGCCCACCACGTGACGGGCCGCATCGTCGCAGTGGCGGAGGCGCAGGATTTACCCCTGGACAAGCTCCCGCTATCCGCCATGCAGGCCGTGGAGCCGCGCATAACGGCCGATGTTTTCTCGGTTCTGAGCCCGGAAAAGTCGGTTGCGAGCCGTACGAGCTATGGGGGAACGGCGCCACAGAACGTGCGCAAAATGGCGCAAAACTGGCGGAAGAGGTTGGAAAAAGGCACTTCAAAGCGCTAAAACAAGCCTTCCGGTGGCACCTGCACCCTTTAAGCAAAAGGAGGGCGGCAAGGGCCCCTTCCGGTTTCGCGTTTTGGGTTACCTGTTGGCGAATTGGCCAGTCTTTGAGGACGTGCTCGTGAGGGTCACAGCAAAGGGCATCGGTGCTGGCATCGTGGTGGCGGCCCTCTCGCTAGGCCTCGCCGCGTGCGGCGTGCGCGGCTCGCTCGATGCGCCGGCCGCTGCCAAGGCCGACGGCACCGCAAAGTCGGCCGAAGCGGCCGGGACCCAGCCCGGCTCTGCGGCACCGCCCAAGCCGCACGAGGGCTTCATCCTCGATCCGCTGCTGCGGTAGCGCTCAACTCGCGCTAGAAGCCTGCAATGCATCACTTCCATTACAAGGGCGGCGTGCTGCACGCCGAGGACGTCTCGATCGCGCGGCTCGCGGCCGAGGTCGGCACGCCGTTCTATTGCTACTCGACGGCGACGCTGACCCGGCACTACCGGGTACTCAGCGAGGCCTTCGCGGGCCAGAACACGCTCATCTGCTTTGCCGTGAAGTCGAATTCCAACCAGGCCGTACTGCGGACGCTGGGCCGTCTTGGCGCCGGCATGGACGTCGTCTCCGAGGGTGAGCTGCGGCGTGCGCTCGCGGCGGAAGTGCCGGCGTCCAAGATCATCTTCGCCGGCGTCGGCAAGTCGCGCCAGGAGATCGCCTTCGCGCTCTCCCAGGACATCCTTGGCTTCAACGTCGAGAGCCAGCCCGAGCTGCGCGTGCTCAGCGAGGAAGCGGTACGCTTGGGCCGCACGGCGCGCGTCGCGCTGCGCGTCAACCCGGACGTCGACGCTAAGACGCACGCCAAGATCTCCACCGGCAAGGCCGAGAACAAGTTCGGCATCCCCTTTGCGCAAGCGCTGCCGCTTTATGCGGAGGCGCGCACGCTGCCGGGCATCGAGGTATCCGGTATTCACATGCACATCGGCAGCCAGATCACGGAGCTGGAGCCGTTCCGCAATGCGTTTCGGTTGTTGCGTGAGCTGGCGCAGGCGCTGATCCGCGACGGACATGCGATCCACCATCTCGACATCGGCGGCGGCCTCGGCGTGCCCTACATGTCGGAGGCCGCGGCGCCGCCGCTCCCCGTCGCCTATGCGGCGCTGGCCAAGGAGATCCTCGGCGACCTCGGGCTCCAGCTCGTGCTGGAGCCCGGCCGCGTCATCGTCGGCAATGCCGGCATCCTCGTTACGCGCGTGCTCTACGCCAAGGAGGGCGTCGACAAGACGTTCACCGTCGTCGACGCCGCCATGAATGACCTCATCCGCCCGACGCTGTACGAGGCCCAGCACGAGATCTGGCCGGTTGAGCAGGCGAAGACGGCGATGCCGCCGATGGCGCAGGACGTGGTGGGGCCCGTCTGCGAGACGGGCGACTATCTGGCGCTTGACCGGCCGTTGCCGCCGCTGGAGCCGGACGACCTCGTGGCGGTGATGACGGCGGGGGCCTACGGGGCGGTGATGTCCTCGACCTACAACACTCGGCTCCTGCTGCCGGAGGTGCTGGTCGACGGGGGCCGTTATGCCGTCGTGCGCCCGCGCGGCAGCTTCGACGAGCTCATCGGCCAGGACCGCGTACCCGACTGGCTGCGCTGACGACGGCAGCGTTCGTCCAACGACAGTGGGGCAGGCTGCCGCACGCCAAAATGTCCGATATGAAATAATCAGACGGGAGACTATTCAAGCCTCACGCCACGATTTCCTCCTCCCTCGTGGAAATTGCCCTGCGTGGGCCAGTGGCGTGTGTGGACGCTGGTTCCCCCCGGATCAGCGTCCTTTTTTCGTCCTCGACAGTCAGAAAAAAGGCCGCAGAGTGGCTC
>CAXMLT010000133.1:0-3547 GCA_964194245.1 uncultured Hyphomicrobium sp. | reverse complement strand
TGCTTCCATGACTCTGACCCGCGCTACGATACGGTGGCCCGGGGTGGAAATTTAGTTCAGGAAAGAAGCGTCGGGCAAGGTCTTTGAGGCTTGGTCGAAATCGGGGAGCGTCGTTGCGGCGAGGGATGGCTGGTTAGATGAAGTGCCAGGTTTTAAGGACGTCGAAGGTTGAGGTTGCGTTGTCGGGCGCTGCCTGCACGAGATAAGAGACGCCGTTCTTTCGAACGTGAGCTCGAAGAGATCGTTGCGGAAGACATGCACGATCCCGAGGGTGGAGAGCGCTAACGCGATTATGCCGGCGCACGCGACGAACATGAGGCCAAATTTCTTGGGCTTCAGATGCAGGAAGTATAGCACGCGCACGTACACGCCCGATGTTGCGGAGGGTTAGGGCGCGAGGGGATAATTGGCTAAACGTCACCCTCGGGGCTATCTCTCAGTTGGATGATGAGACCTTCCAGGTAGCTAAGCCTCGCTCGCGATACAGCCGAACGCGCGCGTTAGGCCTCTCGTCAATTGTAGCGGTTGGGTCGGAGGAATGATGCCTGCTCGACGGCGCGCCGCTGTTCGGGGTTCAGAGTCGCGAGATAAGAGGCGCCGCCCATTGCAAGCCGGATCTCCATGGATCCAGACACTCTGATCATGATCGTTCGGGGGCGCCAAATCGTGAAAGTATTTGGCTGCGAAACTTTCTCCTGCGCAGTAGCCCGACTACCAGGCTGGCCAATCACGTTTAAAATTTTAGGTCTGGTGCCGGCCACTGCGACGGTCGCAAAGAGAGGCGTGTACGGTCAACGATCCAGACGTCTGCAAATGTATAGAAGCGCCATTTAGATGATTAGGTGCGCGGCAGTTCTAAGCCGTCATACCTAATCTTCTGAACAGCTTCGTTGAGGGTCTTCACGTAGTACCCTGACCCATACTCGCGGGATACGCCGTTCTCACCGTGACCCTGGATGGCGTCGCGCACCTCTTTTCGAACATCGGCGTTGCGCAGCGCGTCTTCTACGTTGTGTCGAAGGCTGTGAAACTTCACGCCTCGGCGAGTGACCCCGATCGACTCCCGAAAACGCTTAAAGTACTTTGAGAACCGCTTCGACCAGGAACTGTCGTCCGTCGCCTTGTCGTACTCGGGGAAGAGCCGTCTCTCCCCTGAGGCTCGACGGAATTTGAGGAAGTCTCCGAAGCCAAGTTCGAACAGCGTTTCATGGACGGGAATGCCACGTCGGCTGGATGCAGTCTTAAGGGATTTCTCCTCGTCCGCTTCGTCTGCCTCACCATCGTTTGGATCAATCGCTGCGGGCGTCACGTCGAAGTATTCGATTCCGTCCAGGCGTCTCACGTCTGAGACCTGCATCTGGATGATCTCGCCCAGCCGCATGCCCGAGAACAAGGCGATGAGGGGCACCCAATACTTCGCCGATTTGCGGAATACGAGATTCCCAGGCTGCTACCAGTGAGCCTCCGACCGGCATCCCGTGTAGATCGGTGAGGCGATCATGCGATTGAGTTCGTCAATGGTCCAAGGATGTCGCTTCTTGCCTTTGCGCTTGTTCTTGGAGCGCTGGATGTGTTGGTCTGCGGTTGGATTGATAACGCTGCTGTCCCGCGACTTTGCCCATTCGAAGAACAACGACACTGTTCCAATCTTGTCGTTGATGGTGATTGGACTGAGCAGATCGATCTTCTCGCCGCCACCTCTGAGCTCCGATGCCTTCCGCGCCGCCTCGACGAGCGTCAGGCCCTTGTACGGTGCCTTTGGGCGATAGATCGGTAGCGCCAGCTGAGTGTCCTTGAAGTTGAGGCCGTCCAACTGCGTGTACGCGTTGATCGGCTTGTCCCCGATGACCTCGAGAAATTCGCGCAGCTCACCACGTTTTCGGAGAACGGTCTTGGTCGGCCATTCACGGTGCCGGGCCGTGTCGTCGAGGTACTTCTCGACGAGCTGGGACATTAGCTCGCCCGTCTTACTGACCAAGGGAGATTGGGTCGGAGATTCTGCCGCTGCCTCGCGGGTTACAATGCCATCGAATGTTGCCTCGTCGCCCGCGGTGAGATCCTCAAGCGCCTTGATCTCTACGTCCATGAGCTTGCGCATAAGGCGCGATCGATCAGCGTCGGCGAGGGAGATACCCTTCGAGCGCAGCAGACTGTCGGCGATTGGCCCATGGTCGCGGCTATCACCCAGTCGGTATTGCCTCTGAAGACGCTGGAGCTTCGCTTTCCGGGCACGGAATATCGCGTAGAGGAAGACGTCCTCTAGTACCGGCTCCTCCATCAGAAGCGCAAAGTAGCTGTACTGATTGCCTCTAAACTCGTGCCAATCGTCATCTGGGAGCTTGATGATCTCGCCACGCCAGAAAGCGTCTACATCCACGTGGACCTTCTTCCAAAGGTCGCCCCGCCATTGAAAGTCGTCCTCGTAGACGTTGAGGTAGTGGGCATCCGACAGGCGCCGCAGCAGGGCCGGAGTCAGCGGAACGAAATTGGAAGCGCCCTTGGCGGGCAGCTGACAGTGAACTGATGCGGCTGGCTGAGTATCATCTTGCCGCCATTGACCGAAGAGAGCTTCGACTTCGGCGTGCTTGGCACCGTAGGCGGATTCAGCCCTTTTACGATCCGAAGTCCCTAGCGAGCGCCAGATCTGTTCTGGCCTGCCGGCGGCGCGCAGTTCGAGCGGGACCAGCCGCTTATAGTAGAGGTTGTTGGTGCCCCGGCGACTAGTCAGATACGGAAACTTCGCCATCTCGCTCATACCCTCTGCAGGTAGCAGAAAAAGGTAGCAGTCGAGTTAGCGAAACCCTTGCAGAACAAGGGCTTCTGGCGGATCAATGGCTTATGGGTGGAATGGCGCCCCGTAGGGGACTCGAACCCCTGTTCCCAACGTGAGAGGCTGGTGTCCTAGGCCACTAGACGAACGGGACAGCGCTGAGGCGAACCTATATGGGAGGCGGGGGCCTCCAATCAAGCGTTTCTTCTGCACGCAGTCTCGGCGTCAACCGCGCATGCCGATTTAGCCCAGCACGGGAGCCGCCCCGATCCCTACCGGCCCGCAGGCTTTGCCTCGATTGCGACGTTGGTGACCAACCGCCCCGTCTGCAGGTCGAGGATGGCGATACCAGACGCCGAGCCGACGTCGTAATGCACCGCGAGCCGGTTGCCGGAAAGCGAAACCGAGCGCACCTGCGCGCCCGCGGGAAGCGCGATGCTCTGCTCGGGGCGGATTGCCGGCATGGGCGCCGCGGGCGTCAGCGCCGAAGTCGCCGGTTGCGCCGCGGGGGCCGAAGCGAGATAGATGACGCGCGCGACGGCGACCAGCAGCCCTGCGAACAGGAGTACGGCCAGCGTCACGACGATGAATTTTAGGACGCGCTGCACCCGCCGATCCGGCGAGACATCGGCGTCGATCCCGGCAGCGCCGGATGCGGGAGCCGCAGCTACGTCGGAGGCCTGCATGAAGTCCCCTCTTGAGTGAGATGTCCGCGGACTCCGATGTCAGCACGACGCCAACATCCACACAGGTTTGCGGCTGTCTCTTATACACATC
>CAXMLT010000132.1:0-1862 GCA_964194245.1 uncultured Hyphomicrobium sp. | reverse complement strand
ACCTTGTGTGGCGTGTCGCTGCCTTCGACCGCGGCGCGAAGCTGCGTCAGCAGCGTGACGAGGCCCGAGTTGTCGGCGAGTGCACCGTCGGCGAGGAAGATGCGGCGTCCCTGAAAGAGAATCTTCGTGCCGCAGTGGTTGAGCGCAACGTTCGGATAGGCGAACGGGAACGCGGACGACGCGGTGACCGCATCCGCAAGGCGCACGCTTTTTGGCTCGACCTTGATGAAGGTGAGGTCGTTCTCGCTCGTCAGGTCCTGGGGCGCGCTGAGCATCCCCCAATAGCCCCGCGGCTGGAAGAAGGCCGTGTCGATGTAGTGCTTGGAGAAAACGAAGCGCACGTGGTTGGCGACGTCAAAGGAGTTCAAGTAGAGCGCGGGACGGCTCGGCAGATCTGCGATCGTTGCGCCGCGGAAGAGCGTGGCGTCGTAGTCGTCACGCGCCAGCAGCCCGCGGTGATAGTTGCTGAACAGATATTTCGCCCACACGCGCGGGTCTGTGAGCGCGAGCCCGTACCACTGCCGCAGCCGGTAGCTCACCGCCATCTTGTCGAGGAAGCTGCGCCACATGGGTGAATCGACATCCGCGGCGCGAAGCTGCTCGCCGTAGGCAACGAAGTACGCGGCGGTGAGAGCCCCGCCGGACACGGCCGACACCGCATCGATCTGATCGAGCAGCGAGCGCGGTTCGGTCGTCGCGCCCGTCTCGATGCGCGCACTGCTGGCGCGCATCTCGCGCAGGACCGCGGCGGCAAGGTAGGCCGCGCGGCTGCCCCCGCCCGAGGCTGCAAGCCCGACGATCGTACCGCCCGGCTCGAGCTGCACGAACGGCTTGGGATCGTTGAGGTCGATGCCGCCCTTGATGCACTCCCCGATTGGCTCGTAGGGCGGCACGATGCGCAGCCAACGCACGCCCAACACCGCGACGGCGGCAACGCCGATCACGGCAAAGCTCCAAACTGCGCCCCTGAGCACGCCCTTGAGCACGCGCTGCACCCCACGCCTCCCTGTGCGCACGAGAGTTGCAGGACAAACGCGTCCAGGCAAGCGGCAACCGCGCCGAGGGTTACAGGCCGCGCGTCACTTGTCGCAATCGATGGTGATGGTCACGCCCGTTGCCGGCAGGAAGCGCTTGCAGCCGACGTTGCGCGCAGGCTTGGTATCGAGCGCGGCATCCGCCGTGGCGACACCGTCAACCCCATTGAGGCGGTCGCGTGCCTTGCGCTGCACGCTGCGCCCCTCCAGATAACTCGACGGCTGTGCAAGCGCCTGCTGGTAGCGGGACTTGGCGCCGACCTTGTCGCCGCGAGCTTCGAGAATACGGCCCTTCAAGAGCAGCGCAGCGGCAAGCGTGTCCTTCAGATCGAGCGCCTTGTCGACGTCGGTGGTGGCGGCGTCGAGATCGTGCTCGTCGAACGCGATTGAGGCGCGCACATAGTAGGCCGCAGCCTTCGCATCGCCGTCGTCGATGAGCTTGTCGGCCTCCGCACGCGCCGCACCATAGTCACCCTTGTCGGACTTCAACAGCGCCCGCATCAGCCCTACCTGCGCCTGCTTGGGCTTCAGGTCGGCGGCCTTCTCGAAATGTCGGCCATGGCGCCGTCGTAGTCCTGCTTGGCGCGCCGCATGGCCGCCCGCGTGTAGTAGGCGGTCCAATCCTTGGTGCTGATCTTGATGGCGCGATCGACATCCTCGAGCGCCTTGTCGGGCTGATCCTGCTCGTCGCGCACGAGGCCGCGGGCGTGGAAGGCGCGGGCGAAATCGGGGTTGAGCGAGACGACGCGATTGAAGTCGGCAAGCGCAGCATCGAGGTCTCCCGCCTTGCGGTAGCCGGCGCCGCGGTTGAAGTAACCGATGTAGAAC
>CAXMLT010000131.1:0-2615 GCA_964194245.1 uncultured Hyphomicrobium sp. | reverse complement strand
ATCTCGTGCTTCTCCTTCACCGAGATCGCCAATCGCGCCGTCGACCTGATGCCGAACGGCGGCTCGCTGCTGACGCTGAGCTATGGCGGCGCCACACGATCGGTGCCCTCTTACAATGTAATGGGTGTCGCCAAGGCGGCGCTCGAAGCCTCCGTGCGCTATCTCGCGGCCGACCTCGGGCCGCAGCAGATACGCGTCAACGCGCTGTCGGCCGGTCCGATGCGCACCGTCTCGGGCGCCGGCGTATCGGACGCGCGCGTCATCTTCAATTTCCAGAAGGAGCACGCGCCGCTGAAGCGCACGCCGACGTTGAACGAGGTGGGCGGCTCCGCGCTTTACCTGCTGTCGGATCTCTCCGGCGCGGTGACGGGCGAAGTGCATTTCGTCGACTGCGGCTACTCGACGGTGGCCATGCCCAACCTCGAAACCCTCAAGGCGCTCGATGCCGACACCGGCACGCCGCGGCCGGGCAAATCTTCTCCCTCCGAGGCCGCAGAATAGGAACACTTTTGCCTGCCGCGAGCCTTTTCCGGCTTGGCCAATTTGGCTACTCTCGAGCTGCCTACTTAGTTCAAAATATTAGCTCAGGGAGACGGCTATGAAGTATGGCGTATTCGCAGCGATTGCTTTCGGTGTCGTTGCACTGATGGGTGGCGTAGCCTCGGCCAACGTCGCAACAACCGGTTTGACGAAGGCGAGCGTCGCCCCCACGATTTCCTCTGTAAAGCACGTCGGCTGGCGCTGCTACCGCCGTTGCCGCTGGCATGGCGGTGGTCGCTATTTCTGTCGGCATCGCTGCTGGTAACGGAGAGCGATTGCGCGTGCCGCAATCGAGGCCCGGCCGGGCTCTCCGCAACGGAGCAACGCGCCGGGCCTTTTCACGCCTTGACGGCCGGAGAGCGGCATCGCACACACGCGCGCATGATCGGGGTTTTCGATTCAGGTCTCGGCGGATTGACGGTCCTGCGCGCGCTCGTCGCCCGCTTTCCGCAGGTGTCCTTCATCTACCTCGGCGACCGCGCCAACGTTCCCTACGGCAACCGGACCTCCGCCGAGGTGATCGATCTAACGCGCCGTGGCGTGGAGACGCTCTACACGTCCGGCTGCAAGCTCGTGCTCCTCGGCTGCAACACGGCAACCGCGGTGGCGGCTCGCCACCTGCAGCAGGTGTGGCTGCCGGCGAGCCCGTGGCGCGGCCACAACGTGCTGGGCATCGTGGCACCCACCGTCGAGGCCGCGACGCAGACGCCGTGGGCCGTCTCCTCGCCGCAATACCCGCAGAAGTACAACACCGACCTCATCGCCGTGTTCGGGACGACGCGCACCATCACCTCGGATGTCTATCCGGAGGAGATCCGCAAGCGCTGCCCCAAGGCCACGGTGGTACAGCAGATTTGCGCGGAGCTTGCCGGCGCCATAGAGGAGGAGGCGCCCGAGCCGGAGCTCGACCGGCTCGTCTCGGAGGCGATCGCGGGGATGCTGGCGCAAACCGGCGGCACGCCGCCTCATCGCGCGATTCTGGGTTGCACCCACTTCCCGCTGGTCGAGCACCTGTTCCGCCGCCACCTGCCGCCGTTCGCCCGCATCCTGTCGCAGCCCGATGTGGTCGCCGACAGCTTTGAGGATTATGCCGCCCGCCACGCGCGTTATGTAGAGGGATCGAGCGAAGGCTCGCTGCGGCTGCTGACGACCGGAGAGCCGCGGGAGACGAGCGCGCGCGCCCGCGTTTTCTGGCCGGAGGTCGCCGCTTTCGAGCACACAGCGACCTGATTTCCTCTCGCATCGGGGCCGACCGAGCCTATATCTAACTTCCCGACGGCGAGGAGCGCCCCATGGCCGATACGTCCCATCACGATCACTCGCACACGCACGCCCACGGCGGCGACTGCTGCGGGGGTGTGTCCAAGGCCAAGGAGGAAGCCAGCCGCGCGAAGGACCCCGTGTGCGGGATGACGGTCGATCCGCATACGGCCAAGCACCGAGCCGAGCACGCGGGCCGCACCTACTATTTCTGCTCCGCCGGCTGCCGCACCAAGTTCATGGCCGACCCCGCGCGCTATCTGGGGCCGGAGCAGGCGCACGCCGAACCGGTGAAGCCCGGCGCCATCTACACCTGCCCGATGCACCCAGAGATCCGCCAGGTGGGGCCGGGCTCTTGCCCGATCTGCGGCATGGCGCTGGAGCCGGTCGAAATTACCGCCGAAGGCCATGGCCCCCATCCCGAGCTCGTCGACATGCAGCGCCGCTTCTGGATCGCGCTGGCACTCGCGGTGCCCGTGGTCATCCTGGAGATGGCGCCGCATTTCACGGGCGGACCTCACGACGCCCTCATCCCGCCGGAACTTTCCAACTGGATCCAACTCCTGCTGGCAACGCCGGTGGTGCTGTGGGCCGGCTGGCCGTTCTTCGAGCGCGGCTGGCAGTCGCTCGTGACGCGCAACCTCAACATGTTCACGCTGATCGCGCTCGGCGCCGGCACGGCGTGGATCTACAGCGTCGTCGCCACGTTGGCGCCCGGCATCTTTCCCGATACTTTCCGCATGCACGGGGCGGTCGCCGTCTACTTCGAGGCCGCCGCCGTCATCACAGTGCTGGTACCTGTCTCTTATACACAT
>CAXMLT010000130.1:0-3103 GCA_964194245.1 uncultured Hyphomicrobium sp. | reverse complement strand
CCATGTTCCGCGCGCCGCTCGCTGAGACGTTCCTCGCCAATGCGCCGCCCTTCGTGCGTCAGCTGATGGGCCCGGAGGCGCTGAAGAAGACCGGCTACTTCGATCCGGAGACCGTCGGGCGTGACTACGCGCTTATCGCCGCGGGTCAGGCCTCGAAGGTCGGCGTGTTCAAGCGGCTGGGCTTGAGCGGCGTCGTCGCGACCCAGCTCTGGCACCACCTCTACATAAGCGGCGGATTGTGCGAGTTGCCGAACCAGTCGCCGCGGCCTCAGGTCGAGCGCCCCTCGATGCCGCCGGCGGCGGCCTAACGCCTCATCTCTCGGGGCGCTCACGGCCGAGGCCGACCGAGGCGATATGGCAGCAGCGGTGCATGAAAGGAATTTCAACATGCGATCCGGTGAGAAGGTCATTGTTGTCACGGGAGCGGCCAGCGGCATCGGACAGGAATTATGCCGGTTGTTTGCTCGTCGTGGAGCCAGAATTGGTCTGCTCGACCGCGAGCAAAGCAAACTCGACGCCTTCGCGGATGAGCTTTGCCAGGCCGGCGTGCCCTGCGCGGCCGCTGCCGTGGATGTCCGCCAGCGCGAGCAGGTGCAAGCTGCCGTTCGGGAGATCGTCGGCGCCCTTGGGCCGGTTGATATTGTGATCCCATGTGCTGGAATCTGCCGTGCCTCGACGGTCGACGACCTGAAGGTCTCCGAACTGGAGGAAATCGTGCGGACCAATTTTCTGGGCATGGTCTACATGATCGAGGCGGTCCTCCCCTCAATGCTGGAGCGCAAGCGCGGCCAGATCGTCGGTATCTCAAGCATGGCTGCCGTGCGCGGCATCTCGTTTGAACCGGCCTATTCAGCAAGCAAAGCCGCGGTGGCGGTTTACTTGGAAAGCCTTCGCTCCGAGCTCCGCCCCCGGGGAATCACCGTCACGACCGTATTCCCGGGCTATGTGCAGACTCCCTTGCTCGACGAGATCAATGGCTTGATGGGAGCGGATATGTCGAGTGGGAAGGCCTTCACGCCTATCGCCGCCGCTGCGAAGATCGCGAGAGCCATCGAGCGCGGCCACTCCTACGCATATTTTCCGCGGGCGCTCGGATTAAGCGTCCGCCTAAGCCGCCTCATGCCACCTCGTTTGTATGACCGGGTCATGGGACGCATGTTCAACCGGTTTCCCATTTCCCGTGGAGTGGGTCCGGTGCTGAACCAAGACAGAACCTAATGGCGAACCGCCCGCGGGCCGACGAGGTCCTCGGCGATCATCCAGTCGATGCATTCCTTGAACATGGTTTCGATCGACGTGGGCCGATAGTCGAGTTCGCGGATTGCCTTGTCGCTTCGGCAGATGATATTCGCACTCAGGAACGCAGCCGATTCCGGGGAGATCATTGGCTCGTTAGCGGTGACCAAGGATAGCCAATCAAACGCGCGGCCAGCCAAGCGCAATCCGAACGGCCGGCCGACCCAAGTATTGGTTGGTTGGCCGAGCAATTTGCCCACCATCTGCACAATCTCGGCATAGGAAGCTTGGGGCCCGCCCAGAAGATAGTTGTGCCCAGTGCGTCCCTTCTCGGTTGCCGCAAGATGCGCGCGCACAACCGCCCCGACATCGCAATAGCAGGCGCTTCCCGGTGGAATCAGCAGCAGTTGGCGGTTCGCCGCCCGGCGGATGAACTGTGACCACGAGCTCCAGTCGTAACGGCCAATGACATTGGCGGGGTTCAGCAAGACCGCATCCAATCCCTGAGCAATCCCCTTTGACACTTCCTCCTCCGCTGTGGCCTTGGAGTGCTGGTAATTGAAGCTGCCCTTTCCGAGTTTTGGCGCGGTCTCGTCGAAGGGTTTGGTTGGAATGCCGTAGACACCACTCGACGATGTATGAATAAATTTTTTGCTTCGCTTGGCGAGCGCCGTCGCTACCATGTTGTGCGTGCCTTCCACATTGGTTCGCCATTGCCGTTGCTTGTGGCCCGACCATTGGCTGGTGTCGCCAGCGACGTGGAAAATGGCGTCCAAATTTTGGGGCATGGCACGCTCAAGCGAGCTCGCATCCTCGATCGCCCCCTCCACCAGGCGGACAGGATATTTTTGTAGCTGCGTCAGCCGGGAGTCGGGTCGATGCAGCGCGGTCACGTCCCAGCCGGATTGGGTGAGGTGCTCGACGAGGTTGAGACCGATAAAGCCCGTGCCACCCGTGACAAAAGCGGTCTTGTTCGGCATGCTTACGTCCTCTTATTTCACGCAGAGCCCTTCATGCTGCAGACGGATGAACGACGCCATGGGACCGTCCCAACGAATGGTTCCGTTCGCAATGTTAGTCGGCGGATCGAACGGTGGCGAGCCGGTAGTGCTCGGACGAAGGTTCGGCCATCCGTCGATTGACTCGCTCGCATGATATTTCTAAACCAGGCCGTCCGACCCCCGCGGGGGACCAGCCAACATGCTTTCTATAGTGACCCGCACGCATGTCGCGGGATTGTCTGGTCGAGAAATCACGGATTTTCTTTCGGCCTGTGGTGATGAAGCCTTCAGGCGCTGGTGGCCCGGCACGCATTTCCATCTTCACACCGTCAAGGGAACGCCGGGGAGCGTCGGCAGCGTCGTCTTTATGGACGAGCTGGTCGGCAACCGGCGCGTTAAGATGAGGTGCGAGCTGGTCACTCTTCTGCCGGGAAGCAGACTCGTCTGGCAACTTAGAAGACTGCTGTTCCGACTGCCGGTGAAGCTGGTCCTCCAACTTAACGATGACAACACGGGCGTCGAGATCGAGCAATCGATCGAGGCCGGCTTTTTAGGATTCGCCAGCTTTCTCGACCCAGTGTTCCGGCTCTTTTTTCCGCCGAGCTTTGCTGCTGCCAAGGACGAGCATGTTCGAGCCGAATTCCCAAAATTGAGGGACTTCCTTCGTCAAGAATACCGCCAAACTTGAACGCGAAGAACGAACCAACAAGCGGACTGCAGGGCGATGGCTTGTTAGAGTTAGCAGCGTATGGCTGCTGACGTGAACAACTCGACTGAAACCGTCCGAATGTCCGTTAATGGCCCAACGCCGACGTTGAGACTCACCTCAGCATTCGTCCGCTAAATGGGGTGAAGCGGTCGTGACT
>CAXMLT010000129.1:0-3136 GCA_964194245.1 uncultured Hyphomicrobium sp. | reverse complement strand
TCGCGCAGGCCGCCCTTGCCGTCCTTGATGTTGGGCTCGACCTTGTAGCGGCTCTCGCCAGCGCCCTTATGGCGCGCATCGCGCTCGGCCATCTTGGCGTCGATGAAGCGGCGTGCCGTGCCTTCGACCACCTCGGTGCGGAAGCGCTGCTCGAAGCGGGCGTAGAGCTGCGCGTCGCCGTGGATGAGGCGCGCATCGAGCAGCGAGGTGCGGATCGTGATATCGCTGGTGCCGAGCTTGATGCACTGATCGATCGTGCGCGTCGCGTGCCCGACCTTGAAGCCCAAGTCCCACAGCACGTAGAGCATGTACTCGGCAACGCTCTCGCCCCACGGCGTCTGCTTGTAGGGGAGCAGGAACAACAGATCGATGTCGGAGTAGGGGGCGAGCAGGCCGCGGCCGTAGCCACCCGTCGCGACAATCGCCATGCGCTCGGCGTCGGAGGGATTAGTCGCCCGATAGACGTGGGCGACGGTGTAGTCGTAGAGCACGCGGACGAGTTCATCCTGGAACGTCGAGAGGCCGGCGGCGCAGCGGCGCCCGTTGCCGTCCGCCTCGAGCCCCTTGCGCGCCGCTTCCCGAGCCGCCGCCACTAGCGCCTTCAGGCGAAGGATGAGCGTGGGCCGTGCCTGCGCGGCATCCCCGTGCGCGCGGAAAGCCGCACTCAGCTCCTCGCGCAGCTCGCGCGGGTCGAAGTAGGGAGCCGATCTCTGAATCGCTGTGTCCATTGGGCCTGAATGTAGTGCCGGTTTCGCCGCAGCCTAACTACGTATTCCCTAACTTTCGCGTTCCGGGTCCGAGCTTTCGCGCCGCAGCGATTTGAGCCTGTAGAGGGCATCCAGCGCCGAGCGCGGGGTCATGTCGTCGGGGTTGAGCCCGTCCACGGCCTTGTCCACGGCCGAGGGGCCGCTTGGCACCGGCGGCGCCTGCGCGCGAGTTACCGCAAACAGGGGCAGCTCGTCGAGGGTGTCATTGCGCGCACTCTTCCTTCCATCGGACTTTTCGAGGAGCGCCAGCACTTCGCGCGCGCGGCCGAGCACGGCTGCGGGCAGGCCCGCGAGCTTTGCAACCTGGATGCCGTAGGAGCGGTCGGCGGCGCCCGGTTTCACCTTGTGCAGGAACACGATCTCGTCGTGCCACTCGCGCACGTCCATCGTCACGTTGGCGACGTCGGGCAGGCGGCGGCCGAGCGCCGTCAGCTCGTGATAGTGGGTCGCAAACAGCGTGCGCGCGCCGACCACCTCGTGCAGGAACTCGACCGTCGCCCAGGCGATCGACAGGCCATCGAAGGTCGCGGTGCCGCGGCCGATCTCGTCCAGGATGATGAGCGAGCGACGGCTCGCCTGATTGAGGATGGCGGCCGTCTCGACCATTTCGACCATGAACGTGGAACGTCCGCGCGCGAGATCGTCGGAGGCGCCGACGCGGCTGAACAGGCGATCGACCGCACCGATGGTCGCCGAGCGTGCCGGCACGTAGGAGCCCATCTGCGCCAGCACAACAATCAACGCGTTTTGGCGCAGGAAGGTCGACTTGCCTGCCATGTTGGGGCCGGTGACGAGCCAGATGCGGCCGCCCTCCACTTCCTCCTCGGTGCCCGAGTCGCCGCCCGAGGGCTCCGCGTGCCCCAGGACGCAATCGTTCTCGATGAGGGGACCGGCCTTCGCCGCCGCGAGCGCCTGTTCGACCACCGGATGGCGTCCGCCGCGAATCTCGAAGGCCTCGCTGTCGTCAACGACGGGGCGGGTGTAGCCCTCATGGCGTGCAAGTTCGGCGAGACCGGCGGTGGCGTCGAGCTCGGCCACCGCCGCAGCGATCTCGCTCAAGCCCCGCTCCTCGCGCTGCACAGCCTCGCTGAGCTCCGTGAACACCTCCTGCTCGAGGCTTAGCCCGCGCTCGGTCGCCGAGGCGATGCGGCCCTCGGTCTCGATCAGCTCCGGTGTCGAGAAGCGCACGGCATTTGCCATCGTCTGCCGGTGCCGGAACTCGCCCGCGAGCTTACCTTCGAGCAGCGGCTTGGCATTCGCCTGCGTCACCTCGATGTAGAAGCCGAGGATGTTGTTATGGCGCACCTTCAGCGACTTCACGCCCGTGCGCTCGATGTATGTCGCTTCGAGCCCGGCCATCACGCCGCGGCTGTCCTCCTTCAAGCGGCGCGCCTCGTCGAGCTCCGGTTTGAAGCCTTCGCGCACGAAGCCGCCGTCGCGGCGCAGATGCGGCGGGTCGTCGACGAGAGCGCCAGCGAGCGCGGCGTGGAGATCGTCGGCGACAGACCCGAGACGCCCGGAGATGCGAGACAGCTCGGCCGGCAGGCCCATGCCGTCCCCCTCACCAGCGAGTAGCTCCAGAACGCGGGCGGCGACGCCAAGCGCGTCGCGCACGGCGCCGAGATCGCGTGGCGAGCCGCGCGCGAAGGCGAGGCGGGAGACCGCGCGCGCAAGATCGGGTGCGGACCGCAGGCTATCGCGCAGCGCTTCGCGCAAGCTCTCCTGGTCGATGAGAAAGCCGACGGCATCGAGCCGCGACTCGATCTGGCGCGGATCGCGCAATGGGCTGGCGAGGCGTCCGGCAAGCTCGCGCGCGCCGGCTCCCGTAACTGTGCGGTCGATGGCGCCGAGCAGGCTTCCCTGCTTCTCGCCCGCGGTCGACCGGGTCAATTCGAGGCTCGCGCGGCTTGCAGCATCGATGAGCAGGAGCGAGTCGGAACCGGATTTCCGCGGCGGTCGCAATACGGGCCTGCGTCCGATCTGGGTGAGCTCGACATACTTTAAGAGCGCGCCTACCGCGGCAAGCTCGGCCCGTGCGAAGTCTCCGAAGCCGCCGAGCTCGGCCACTTTCAACTGCTGCTTCAGTGCAGCTTCCCCGGCCAGGCTGTCGAAGTAGGCCGTCGGCACCGGCGTTGCCGCCGCGCCTGAAAGCTCGATCCAGCGCTTGAGCCAGGCGTCGCCGAAGAGGGCGTCGCTCAGGATCACCTCGCTCGGCGAAAGCCGCGTAAGCTCGCCCGGCAGGTCTGCGCCCTTCACCTCGCCGACCTCGAACTCGCCCGTCGAAATGTCGAGCGACGCAAGCGCCAGCGTGGCTTCGGCCGGCACCTTTCCGCCGGCTCCGCCCGCCGAGCCCCCGAGGAACAGCGCTG
>CAXMLT010000128.1:0-4434 GCA_964194245.1 uncultured Hyphomicrobium sp. | reverse complement strand
TGCGCTTCCGCCCGATCATGATGACGACGCTTGCCGCGCTGTTCGGCGCGCTGCCGCTCGCCATCGAGAGCGGCACCGGCTCGGAGCTGCGCAACCCGCTCGGCATCACGATCGTCGGCGGCCTGCTGCTGAGCCAGTTGCTGACGCTCTACACGACGCCCGTCATCTACCTCGCGATGGAGCGCGTCAGGTCGCGGCTTGCCGGCACCTCACGCACGACGCCGGGGACGAACGAGCTGCCGCCGAGCCTCGGGATCGCTAGCGAGCCGGCGGAGTAGCGCCCCATGCAGTCATCCGGCTTTTCCAGCTTCTCCACCCCCTTCATCCTCCGTCCCATTGGCACCGCCCTGCTCGCGGCCGGCCTGTTCCTCTTGGGCGCGGTCGCCTACGTAAACCTCCCCGTCGCGAGTCTCCCGACCGTCGATTTCCCCACCCTGCGCGTGCAGGCGAGCCGCCCGGGCGCCGACCCGGAGACGATGGCCGCAACCATCGCTGCCCCGCTCGAGCGTCGGCTGGGTGAGATCGCCGGCGTGACCGAGCTGACCTCGGTGAGCTCGCAGGGGACGACCGGCATCTCCATCCAGTTCGACTTGAGCCGCAACATCGACGGCGCCGCGCGCGACGTGCAGGCGGCCCTCAATGCGGCTACCGCCGATCTGCCGAGCGACCTGCCGCAGGTACCGACGTTCCGCAAGCTCAATCCCTCCGCCGCGCCGGTGCTGATCCTTGCTATGACCTCGAAGATCCTTGCCCCGACCGCGCTCTACGACGTCGCCGATACTGTCATCGCCCAGCGCATGTCGCAGGTCGACGGCGTGGCGCAGGTGCAGGTGAGTGGAGCGGAGCAACCCGCCGTGCGCGTGCGCGTGAACCCGACGCTGCTCCAATCCATGGGCTTGAGCATGGAGGACGTGCGCAGCGCGATCGATGCGACCAACAATCTGTCACCCGTCGGTGCTGTCGAGGCCGACAAGCAGCAGATCACGCTCTCGACCAACGACCAGCTCCGCAAGCCGGAAGACTATGGCGCGCTGGTGATAAAGACGATCAACGGAGACGTCGTACGACTGTCGAGCGTGGCGTCCGTCGAGCAGGGCTCGCGCAACACGCGCTCTGCCGCCATGTTCGATCACCAGCCGGCCGTGTTGCTCATCATCAGCAAGCAGCCCGACGCCAACGTCATCGACACGGTCGACCGCGTGAAGGCGCTGCTCCCCGATCTGCAGCGCTGGATCCCCGCGGGCATCGACATCAGCGTGCTGTCGGACCGCACGACCACAATCCGCGCCAGCGTCGCCGACATGCAGCTCACGCTCACCATCTCCATCGCGCTCGTCATGCTGGTGGTATTCGTTTTTCTGCGGCGCCTAACGCCGACGGCCGCTGCCGGCATCACGGTGCCGCTGTCGCTGGCCGGCACCTGCACGGTGATGTGGGCGCTTGGCTACTCCGTCAACAACCTGACGCTGATGGCCTTCGCGATTGCCGTCGGTTTCGTCGTCGACGACGCGATCGTTATGATCGAGAACATCTACCGCAACCTCGAGCGGGGCTTGACGCCGATGGCCGCGGCGCTCGAGGGCGCACGCCAGATCGGCTTCACCGTGCTGTCGATCAGCATCTCGCTGATCGCGGCGTTCATTCCGGTGCTGTTCATGAGCGGCATCGTCGGCCGGCTTCTGCGCGAGTTCTCCGTGACATTGGTCGCCGCGATCGCTGTTTCGGTCGTCGTCTCGCTCACCGTCACGCCGATGATCTGCGCGCACTTCCTGAAGCCTGAATCGAATGCACGGCCGAGCCTTTTCGATCGCGTCGTTGAGGGCACCCTCAACGCCCTGGTGAAGGGATATGCGCGCACGCTCACGGTGGCGCTGCGCCACCAGGCCGTCACGCTGTTTACCCTCCTCTGCGTGATCGTGCTCACGATGCATCTCTACGCCATCACACCTAAGGGCCTCTTCCCCGACGATGACACCGGCCTGATCATGGCCAACACCGAGGCTGCGGCCGACGTCTCCTACGAGGCGATGGTCAAGTTGCAGAGCCAGGCGCTGGACATCATCCTGAAGGACCCCGCCGTCAATCACGTCGGCTCGTCGGTCGGCGCTTCGGGATTCAGCGCCTCCGTGAACCAAGGCCGGATGTTCGTCGGCCTCAAGTCGCTCCGCGAGCGCAACGGCAAAACGACCACGCAGGTGATCAACCGGATGCGCAAAGAGCTGGCCGATCTGCGCGGCATCGATGTGCGCCTCGTCGCCTCACGCGATATCCGCGTCGGTGCGCGGCAGGGCAACTCCCAGTACCAGTTCACGCTCTGGGACCCCGACATCGACGAGCTCTTCGAGTGGGCGCCGAAGATCCTCGAGCGCATGAAGCACATTCCCGGGCTTGTCGACGTATCGAACGACCGCCAGGCCGGCGGACTTCAGCTCGACGTCAAGATCGATCGCGATGCCGCGGCAAGGCTCGGGGTAGGCATCGATGCCATCGACAACGCGCTCAACAACGCCTTCTCGCAGCGCCAGATCTCCACGATCTACGCCGCGCGCAACCAATACAGAGTCATCCTCGAGGTCGACCCGCGGCTGCAGCGCGACCCGTCCGATCTAGACCACGTCTACGTGCCGGGACGGAACGGCGCGCAGGTTCCGCTGCTGAGCGTCATCAAGACGACGAAGGACACCGCCCCGCTCGTCGTCAACCACCAGGGGCCCTTCCCTGCCGTCACCATTTCCTACGATACCGGGCCCGGTAACACGCTCGACAACGCCTTGAAGGACATCGACAATGCGATGGCGGAGATGCATACGCCGCCGGGACTGCGCGGCGAGGCGGCGGGCGACGCGGCGGCCTTCGCGCAGCAGTCCTCGCAGCAGCCGCTGCTCATCCTCGCGGCGCTGATCGCCGTCTACATCGTGCTGGGCGTGCTCTACGAGAGTCTCGCGCATCCGCTGACCATCATCTCGACCTTGCCGCCTGCGGGTCTCGGCGCGCTCATCGCGCTCCGCACCGCCGGCATGGAGCTGTCGATGACGGCGCTGATCGGCGTCATCCTGCTGATCGGCATCGTCAAGAAGAATGGCATCATGCTCGTCGATTTCGCGCTCGAGGGCGAGCGCGAGCGCGGCTTGAAGCCCGCGATCGCCATCTACGAGGCATGCCTCGCCCGCTTCCGCCCCATATTGATGACGACGCTTGCGGCGCTGCTGGGCGCTATCCCGCTCGCCATCGCGACCGGACCCGGCTCGGAGATCCGCCGCCCGCTCGGCATCACCATCGTCGGCGGGCTCCTCGTGTCGCAGGTGCTGACGCTTTACACCACGCCCGTTATCTACCTGCTGCTCGACCGGCTCCACCGCAGGTTCGGTGGCCGCAGGAAAGCGGAAGCCGACGCCGATGCCATCTCGGGTGCGCTGAGCGGTGCGCCCGAGCCGCAGGTTCACTGAGCCCCGATCCGTTCGGTGACGACCCTGGTCAAGAGCCCGGCGTCGAGCCACGCCTTGAGGAAGCCCGCTGCTCGCGCCGGTGCACTCCCCGGATCGTTGTAGACGGCAAGCATCGTGCACAGGTCGGCGAAGCGCACGCCCTTGCCTGCCTCCACCCACATCATTCTCTCCTCCGCGCCCATCTCGCGGAACATGGGCGTCGTCTCGTGCCGCCAGACGAGGATAAGCGTCGATGTCTCCGATCCATGCACGGGAGGCGGCTCGTTGCCGGTCTTGAGCGCGGTCCAGATCGCGCCGACGTTGGTCGAAACCTCGAAGCTCGTCGCCGTAGGGTGCGGCACGAACGAGATGCCGCCCCAGATTTCCGGCGGCAGGGCGGCAAGATCGGCCATGCTCACAACGGGGGCATCGGCGCCGTCGAACGCGTTGTTGAGCGCTCGCTCGAGCGCCGCAAGCTCGCTCAGGACCGGCTGCTTCACATAAGGCTCGTGGCTGCGCAGAAACTCGGGCAGCCGCTGCGCAAACCAGCGAGCGTTGCGATGGCGGGAGGGGTTGGTCGCGATATAGGCCCGCGCCATGGCCCGAAAGCTGTCGTCACCCAGATAGGTGTGGAGGCGCTCGTGGTCGGCCGCGATTACATCGATCAGCCGCAACACGTAGGCGTCGCGGTAGATGCCGAGCAGATTTTCCTTCGTCTCGTGCGGGCCGTCGGGAATATCTTTCAGGACAGCGTCGTCGCCCGCGAGAATCGCGCGCTGGAACTTGTCCTGGAAGTCCTTGAGCTTCAACGACGCCTCCGTTGGTGGCGTGGCGATCTAGATCGAATCAGGCCGCCGTGGGGCGAGCCGCGCGTTTCGACCCTAGCGCACGCTCGGCGAGCGCACGCGCATGATCGAGCTCGACCAGCATGTCGGCCAGCGGGGGGATGTCGTCGTCGCGCTCGAGCATGGTCGACACCGGGCCGAAGCGCTCGAGCGCAGCCGTGTAG
>CAXMLT010000127.1:0-4229 GCA_964194245.1 uncultured Hyphomicrobium sp. | reverse complement strand
GGGAAACGTAAGGAGAGTTGCGAAATGTCTGCCACCATAAGACAGGCCGGCAACGAATGGCTCATTGAAGACCATGGGAGACCGGTCGGAACGGCTAGCACGGAAGCAGAAGCGCAAGTGCTCGCAGATCAGTGGACCGCCAAACTGAAATGGGTGGCGAGTTGGCGCTTCAGTCAGCAGCCTCAACCCGTTGACCATTAGCAGACCAGCGAGACCTCTACGTTAGGCTGACAGGCGAACCGCAGAAGGCCTCGCTGTTATATTGCACCGTGAACCTCGACGTCGGGTACCAATCTGCATTAGGCGGACAGGCCTAACAACGCGATTCTACGCTTCGGCTCTCGCCGCTAAACCACATTCTGGCGTGCGCACCTTAATCCGATATTGAGCGTCATCGCGGCATTTTAACTCAGTTTAGCTCAGCCAATTCCTCGTCCGTCACATTTTTCGCCGGCCAAAATGCGTGGCGTGCCGTTGAGGAGCCAGTTCTGAGCCACTTTCGAAACGCACGCCGATGCCCTTGGCGCCTTTCCAAACCACCGTAGCCCGTCGCGTTATCCCAGAGAAGGTGTCTTCGAGCTCAAATGTTTTCGGTATCGATTCGCTATGTGAAATCAAGACTAGTGCCCCTGTCCGCGAGACGTTGGCGATCCGGCATGGGAACCTCCGGTTTTTGCCGAGCACAATCGCCGCTGGCCGACTTACAAGCTGTCGAGGTTCTCGTTCCATGTCATTCGACTGCCGCGCTAGACGCTGCGCGCCGCACATACTTTAGGCGGCTGAGCTCTGCGTAGAGTTGCGCGCAAGCAGCCCCTCGACCTCACCGGCACGCACGGGCTTGCTGAAATAAAAGCCCTGCACCTCGTCGCAACCAGCAACTACTGCGGTATTGACGTGGTCGAGGGTTTCGACGCCTTCGGCCACCGTCGTCATCTGCAGCTGGCGCGCGAGACCAGTGACCGCATTGATGATCGCCACACATTCGTTTCGTTCCGGATGGTCAAGGTCGCGAATGAACGTCCGATCAATCTTGATCTTGTCGAAGGGAAAGCTGCGCAAATAGCTGAGCGAGGCGTAGGCGGTGCCAAAGTCATCGAGCGCGATACTGACGCCGAGGGCGCGCAGCTTGTGCAGCATTTCGTGGGTCGCAAAATCGTCCCGGAGCAGGAGACCTTCGGTAATCTCCAATTCGAGGCGCCGCGCGGGGAGTCCCGAGCGGGCAAGGGAGCTAGCCACCACTTGGTCCAGATCACCGCACTCAAATTGGCGGGGTGAGAGATTGACGGTCACCTTCACGTCCTTGGTCCATCTCGCAGCCTGCTGGCACGCCTCATTGAGGGCCCAAGTCCCCATTTCGGTGATGAGACCGGTTTCCTCTGCCAGGGGGATAAAATCAGCCGGGGGAATCAATCCGTGCTGGGGATGATTCCATCGCATCAGGGCTTCGAAACCGGTCATTTCCTGGGTCTTCACATCGACGATGGGCTGATAATAAAGTTCGAGCTCACCTTTGCTGAGCGCGACCCTCAGATCGGTTTCGAGATCCCGTCGCCCGCCAGCCTCATGAACCTCTGCGGCTTCAAACACGCGATAGGTTCCGCGTCCCGACTCCTTCGCTTCGTAAAGGGCAATGTCCGCATTCTTGACGATTTCATCAGCGTCCAAGCCATCTCGGGGCGCAAGCGCAACGCCCACACTTGCCCCAACGCTCACGGTATGCCCGAGAATGTGGTGCGGCTGCGATACCGTCTTGATGATGCGGTTGGCCAAATGACCGGCCTGTGTCTCGCTCGTGACGCCGCGCTGAATAATGGCAAATTCGTCGCCGCCCAAGCGCGCCACGATATCGGGTTCCCGCAATACGTCCCGCAACCTCTTGGCAACGCTTTTCAGCAAAGCATCCCCGGCGGGATGTCCAAGGGTGTCGTTGACTTCCTTGAATCGATCGAGGTCGATCCAGTGGAGCGCGAACCCACCTCCGGCTTCCAATTGAAGAAAAGCGTCCTGCAGTTGCTCGCGGAAGTGAAATCGGTTGGCAAGCTCCGTCAACGCATCGTGGCGTGCGAGCCAGGAGATCTTGTGTTCGGCCTCGCGCTTCTCCGTAATATCCTCTTGCAAATCAACCCATCCGCCGTCAGGCAGCGGCTGATTGCTGACGAGAATGGTGCGGCCGTCCTTGAGCCGACGCGTGCTTGAGAACGAGTGGCCGCACGCCATTTCGGCGACATGCTTGTCGATCCACTTGCGTTGGCCTTCGAGCTCTTCAGAGCTGTCGCGGCCGGTCTCCATCTTGACGTGGAAACGCACAATTTCGCCAAACGGCGTCCCAGGCTGTGTCAGGGATTCGGGCAAATGGAAAATTTCGCGGTAGCGCTTGTTGCAGACGATCAGATGCTGCTTGGCGTCGAACATCGAGAGGCCGCGTCCCATGTTGTTGAGCGCGATCTCAAACCATCGGTTGAGCTGCTCAAAATCCTTTTTGAGCCGTTTCCCGTGGCGGGCGGCCTGGAATGCCTTCAGGCTACGCCCGAGATCGACGCTGAGAGCCATGTCTCCGCTCGGCCTTGTTGGGTCGCTCTTTTGCGTATCCGACGTCTCGATGGAGGCAGTGGGCTCGTTCTTCACAACACGCTTGCTCCGTGCAAAGACCAAGACGCACGATAGCAAGCGCGGATAATGAAAGAGGCAAATCTACTTTTTCAATTGGACCAACGAGGTTAACCAATTCGCCATCCGTTCCTACGCCCTCTGAAACGGCCCAGCCGAGAATGACCTCTCGCTCCAGCCTTGTGGGGGTCGCGGTGACATCCGTCAATCATAGCGCTGGAGCATGGATTTCAGAGGCAACGGATATTTCAGCTCGGCCGCCGACAGGGGCATAACAACACCCGGAAGCGCTGGCCGATAGGAGACCAGCCGATCCGCCAGACGCTCACGTTTTTGATCTCAAACCCCAAGACTTTAGCCAGGAGAAGACCTATGAAGACCCTCATCCTCGCCGCCCTGCTCGCCGTTTCCGCGGTTGCCACCGGCGCCGCCCCTGTCCTCGCCGACGGCAGCCTGTCGGTGCATGGCAACTTCGGCGGCAACAGCTACGGCCGCTGAACGGCACTGCTGCAGTCGTGGACGGCCGCGGGACCTCCACCCGCGGCCGTCCTATTTTCAGGCGGATTTCGCTGCTCAATTCTATCGGATTGGCTGGTGCATTTTCGGGCTCGGCGAGGGGTGGGTCATCCGCTTCGGAACCGGTTTGCGGGCGAAGTGAAACGTTGGCCAGCGGCCGTGCAATGACCGAGCTGGAGGCTGGGCCCAAGTGGCGCGGATAGCTAACACCGGCGCGCCGGGCTCGCTCTGGCCGCCGCCTCGTGCTAGAGCGCCGGCCATGAGCATCGCGCAGAAGTCGAAAGCCTCCAGATCCAAGGCTCCGGCCGCCCCCAAGGCAGACGCCAAGCGTGCGACGGCGCCCACCGTCGGCTTCGTCTCGCTCGGTTGCCCCAAGGCCCTCGTCGACTCGGAGCGCATCCTGACGAAGCTGCGCGCCGAGGGTTATCAGGTCGCCCCCGATTACGCCGGCGCCGACGTCGTCGTGGTCAACACCTGCGGCTTTCTCGATTCAGCCAAGGCCGAGAGCCTTGCGGCCATTGGCGAGGCGATTGCAGAGAACGGCCGCGTAATCGTGACCGGGTGCCTTGGCGTCGAGGAAACCCGCATCCGTGCCGAGCACCCGGACGTGCTGGCCATCACCGGTCCGCACCAATACGAGCAAGTCGTCGCCGCCGTGCACGACGTGGTGCCGCCGCTGCACGACCCGTTCGTCGACCTTGTTCCACCCGAGGGTCTGCGCCTCACCCCTCGCCACTACGCCTACCTGAAGATCTCCGAGGGCTGCAACAACCGCTGCTCCTTCTGCATCATTCCGCATCTGCGCGGCGATCTCGTCAGCCGGCCCGCCTCGCACGTGATTACGGAAGCCGAGCGCCTCGTGAAGGCTGGCGTAAAGGAGCTGCTCGTCATCAGCCAGGACACGAGCGCCTACGGGCTCGATCTCAAATATGCAGAGAGCCCTTGGAAAGGCGCGGGACTGCCGGCCCGCTTCCTCGATCTCTGCACGGCGCTGGGTGAGCTCGGCGCCTGGGTGCGGCTGCACTACGTCTACCCCTACCCGCATGTGGACGCCGTGCTGCCGCTGATGGCGGACGGCAAGATCCTGCCCTACCTCGACATCCCCT
>CAXMLT010000126.1:0-5343 GCA_964194245.1 uncultured Hyphomicrobium sp. | reverse complement strand
GGCACCTCGAAGGCGTCGAAGGAGATGTCGTACTCCTTCATGCCGCGGTAGCCCAAGACCTCGATCTCGCCACCGGTCATACCCTTCGCCGGGAACGGATCCTCGTCCGTGCCGCGCGGCTTCTCGGCGAGCAGCATGGAGAGGCCCTTGTAGCCCTTCTCGTTCGGGTTGGTGCGCACGAGTAGCGTCATCAGGTCGGCGCGCACCGGATGCGTGATCCAGGTCTTCTGGCCCGTCACCTTGTAGGTGTCGCCTTCCTTCACCGCGCGCGTCTTGAGCGAGGCAAGGTCGGAGCCGGTGTTGGGCTCGGTGAACACGGCGGTGGGGAGAATCTCGCCGGAGGCGATCTTCGGCAGGTATTTGCTCTTCTGCTCGTCCGTGCCGTTGTTGAGGATGAGCTCGCCCGCGATCTCCGAGCGGGTACCAAGCGAGCCGACGCCGATGTAGCCGCGCGACAGCTCCTCCGACACGATGCACATGCTCTCCTTGCCGAGCCCGAGGCCGCCGTACTCCTCCGGCATGGTGAGGCCGAACACGCCGAGCTCGGCGACCTTGGCAATGACCTCGAGCGGGATGTACTCGTTCTTCAGGTGCCACTCGTGCGCGTACGGCACCACCTCGGCCTCAGAGAACTTGCGCATCTGCTCGTGGATCGCGGCATGCGTATCGTCGAGGCCGGTATCGCCGAAGGTGGTGGCGCCGGGCTGGGCGGCGATGAGCTCGGCGAGACGCGATTTCACGTCCTGGCCCGAGCCGGCGGCAATGAGCGCGGCGACCTCGTCCTCGAAGCGGCGAACCTCCGAACGCGGGACGCCCAACGCGTCTGCACGGATGATCTCGACCTGGCTCATGGGGATGCCGCCAGCGATCTGCGCCAGGTACTCCGCAAATGCGGCGACGAGGATGAGCCGCTCGAACTCGCCGAAGCGGCCCTCTTGCAAAAGCCGCGAGCCCCAGGCGTGCACCTGGCGCAGGCCCTCGACCGTGGTGGCGAGCCAGGCGAGACCGTGGCCCGCATGCTGGGCTTCGTCGATGCCGCCCGCCTCGGAGACCTTCGCGCGCACGCCGACCTTGGCCGCCTGCAGCACACGGTCGGCCGCCGCCACCGCGTCGCCCGCGCTCTGCAGAAGGGCCGCGGGGCCGGCTGCCAGGAGGCTCGGTTCCGCCTTGAGCGCCGCAGTCGACATCTTGGTCACCTCGTGGATGGGGTTGAAGGGCGGGCAATCGCCAGCCGCCGCATGTTGCGATGCAGGATAGTCGACCCAGCCGTCAAGGCAATCGGCGCAATTGGCCGGTCTAATCGTCCTCGCCGCCGATCAGCGCCTTGAAGAACCGGTGTGCGTGGTGCGCCCTCCTGGGGCGCAGGGGCAGCAGCGCGGACGGCTCGACCGTCGCCGTCACCACGGGGTGCGCCGGCGCGACCTCCACGATCTCGACGCTTGCCTCCTCGACGTCGCCCAGATAGGCCGCGTGCTCCTCCGGATCGATGTCGGGAGCGTCCCTAACGCCGCCCAGACGCGCCCGCAAGGAGCCGGCGGGCGGCGGCTCGGCCTCTTCCTCCGGCTCGAGCGCGATATCCGCCCGCTCGATGATGGTTACTGAGGCTTCGGTAACGAGGTCGCCGCAGAAGTCGGGCTCCAGACTCTCCATCGTCTCCAGAGCCGCCAGGATGCGCAGGCCGTCCTCCTCGGCGTTGCCAAAGGCCAAGCGCGGCGCCTCGGGCAGCTCCGGCAGTGGGGGTGGTTGCGTTACGACGGGTGTCCGCAGCTTTGGCTGGCGCACCGGCTGATAGCCAGCGACGCTGCGCCGGGGTGTCCTGCGCCGTCCCATCGGGCTCTGGTCGTTGGCCGCCAAGGCGGACCCCCAAATCGTCTCAAGTCGTCAATTGGCTGGCGCCCACCTTAGGGTAAGGAGGTAAGCCCCGTCCACGGCGTGGCAATCCGGGCATAGACCTGCCGCGGAGAGGCGGCTAGCTTCCGGCCGCCCAGACCTGAAGGAGACACTAGGAATGAAGCGTTACCGCACCGTGCTCGAAGCCATCTACCGGCTTTACGCGCACAGCGGCTTCACCATGGCAGGCGCCGTGGCGTTCTCCTTCGTCGTCTCGCTGTTCCCGTTCTGCATCTTCCTCGGCGCCCTGGCCGGCATCTTCGGTGGCCGCCCGCTCGCGGCCGCGGCCGTCGCCCAGATCTTCCAGATCGTGCCTCAACGCGTCGCCGAGGGCATCGCGCCGCAGGTCGAATCCATCATGAGCGGCACCCGCATCGACCTGTTGACGGTCAGCGCGGGGCTGTCGTTGTTCTTCGCCACCAACGCCATCGAGACGCTGCGTGCCGCCCTCAACGGCGCCTATCGTGTGACCGAGACGCGGCCCTACTTCGTGTCGCTGTTCCGCAGCATGCTGTTTGTCCTCGTCAGTGCGGTGTCCATGCTGGTGCTGACCTGGGCGGTGCTGGTCGGCCCCGTCGTCGCGCATCGCTTCGAGCCGCACTTCGCGCAGACGCTTCTGCGCAGCACCTGGTTCGCGGCGACCCTGCGCTATGCGATGGCTGGTGCCGTGATCGCGTTCCAGCTTTCCGCGTTCCACCTCTGGCTCGCGGCGGGCAAGCGCACGCTCAAGGACGTTTGGCCGGGCGTGCTGCTGTCGATGTGCCTCTGGCTCGCGCTTGCGAGCCTTTACTCCTACTACCTGAATTTCAGCGACTACACGCGCTTCTACGCAGGGCTGTCGCAGCTCATGGTGGCGCTGATCTTCTTCCAGATGAGCGCAGTCATCATGATCCTCGGGGCCGAGCTCAACCGCGGCATCTCCGAATTGAAGCGGCTCGGACCCAAAGGCATCGAGCGCTTCGCCAACGGCGGCGCCGTCCCGGCAAAATGAAACGGCGCGCGGAGCTGCCGCGCGCCGTCGAATTGCAACCGTTGACCTCAGGGCCTACCCGACTTGCGCATTTGCGCACTCGCCTCGAGCACGTCCTCGATCGTGCGCAGGCCCGTCGTCGGCGCCGAGACGAGCACAGCCATGTTGCCCGGCTTGTGCTCGTTGCGGTACATGCGCATGTGCGCCTTGGGAATCTGTTCCCAGGGAAAGACCTCCGACATGCAGGGATCGATGCGCCGCTCGACGACGAGCTTGTTTGCCTGCGAAGCCTGCAGCAGGTTGGCGAAGTGCGAGCCCTGAACACGCTTCTGGTGCATCCAGAGGTAGCGCGCGTCCATCGTGAGGTTATAGCCCGTGGTGCCGGCGCAGATGACGATCATGCCGCCGCGCTTCACGACGAACACAGACACCGGGAACGTCGACTGGCCGGGGTGCTCGAACACGAAATCGACGTTGGTGCCCTTCCCGGTGACCTCCCAAATGGCGGCGCCGAACTTGCGCGCGCCCTTGAACCACGCATCATATTCAGGCGTGCCGACCTTCGGCAGCTCGCCCCAGCAGTCGAAGCCCTTGCGGTTGATGACGCCGCGCGCACCAAGCTGCATGACGAACGCGCGCTTGTCCTCCTCCGACACGACGCCGATAGCGTTGGCGCCTGAGGTGGCGCAGAGCTGCACGGCCATGGAACCGAGGCCTCCCGAGGCGCCCCAGACGAGCACGTTGTGCCCCGGACGCAGCACGTGCGGGCGATGCCCGAACAGCATGCGGTAGGCGGTGGCGAGCACCAACGTGTAGCAGGCGCTCTCCTCCCAGGTGAGGTGACGCGGGCGCTCCAAGAGCTGGCGGTCCTGCACGCGGCAGAACTGAGCGAAGGAGCCGTCGGGCGTCTCGTAGCCCCAGATGCGCTGGCTCGGCGAGAACATCGGATCGCCGCCGTTGCACTCCTCGTCGTCGCCGTCGTCCTGGTTGCAGTGGATGACGACCTCGTCGCCGACCTTCCAGCGCTTCACCTTGGAGCCGACCGCCCACACGATGCCGGACGCGTCCGAGCCGGCGATGTGATAGGGGTTCTTGTGTCCGTCGAGCGTCGAGATCGGCTTGCCGAGCGAGGCCCACACGCCGTTGTAGTTGACGCCCGCAGCCATCACGAGAACGAGCACGTCATGGCTGTCGAGGGGCCACGTCGGGAGCACCTCGATCTGCATCGCCTTGTCGGGCTCGCCGTGCCGGTCCTTGCGGATGGCCCAGGCGTACATGTTCTTGGGAACATGCCCCAGCGGCGGGATTTCGCCGATCTCGTAGAGATCTTTCTTCTCGGCCACGACCGAGAGCGGTTTGGCTTCGGTCTTGGTGGCGGCGCTTGGGCTCGACATTTCTCCGGCTCCCGATGCTGGCCTCACCCCTTAAGATGGGCCCTTATTTTGCATTGCGGTAGCATGACCGCATGGTTTTCCATGCCGTTTCAAGCACGATTTCGCGCTGCAATGAAGAGGCCGCAGTGCCGCTCCGGTACCATCTCAACCTATCTTTAATGGTGTTCACGGGAATTGCCCGCCCGCTAACCCATTGCGCCGCGGCCTGCCGTATGGTCCCCGACACTCCGGGAACGCATACAGATGATGCAATTTCTCAATCAGACCTTCGAGGTCGACGCTTTCACGCTCGTCGTGGTGGCGTTGCTGTTTGGCTGGTCCGGCATCCTGACCGTGCAGGTGCTGTCGAGGGCAACGCTTGCCATGCTTTTCGTGCCGGGATTCATCTTCGGTGCCCTGGTGGCCAACTACCTGTTTGAGCAGTACGCCATCTACCCGACCCCGGATAGAGAGACCAATGTGGTCGTTGCCTGCATGCTGGGCATCATCATCGCGTTGCTCGTCCTGCTGGTCATGACGAGACTTTCAGCAATCGCGGCGGGCTTCCGCGTCGCCCGCCACCAGTTCAGGCGCACCTGAAGCGGCCACGCTGTCGCGCCGCCAAAGATCATTTTGCATTGCGATCACGGCCGGGTACTTTAGGGCGCACGCCCGACCTGTCCGAAGGATGACGCATGCGCGAGCAAAAGAGCGGCCCAGCAGCTCCCCGCGGCACGCCCGAAAAGCCCTGGATCTTCCGCACGTACGCCGGCCATTCCACGGCGACGAAGTCCAACGAGCTCTATCGTAAGAACCTGGCGAAGGGCCAGACCGGCCTTTCCATTGCCTTCGACCTGCCCACCCAGACGGGCTACGACAGCGACCACGAGCTCGCCAAGGGCGAGGTCGGCAAGGTCGGCGTGCCGGTCTCCCACATCGGCGACATGCGGGCGCTCTTGGCCGGCATCCCGCTCGACCAGATGAACACTTCGATGACGATCAATGCGACGGCCGCGTGGCTGTTGTCGCTCTATGTCGCCGTCGCCGACGAGCAGGGCGCGCCACGCAACAAGCTCACGGGCACGATCCAGAACGACATCATCAAGGAAT
>CAXMLT010000125.1:0-4300 GCA_964194245.1 uncultured Hyphomicrobium sp. | reverse complement strand
CCTCAAGACGCTGCGCGCGGCGGTAACCGGGCGTGGCAAGAGCCAGTTGAAGCTGCTCGCAGTCACCGTGCTCACCAACCTGACGGCCGACGACCTGAAGCAGCAGGGCTCATCGCACGCACCCGCCGATCTCGTGCCAATGCGCGCCAAGCTCGCGCACGAATCGGGCTTCGACGGTGTTATCGGCTCGGGCCAGGAGGCGGCGCGCATCCGCGCGGCGGTCGGCCCTGGGTTCCTCATCGTGACACCCGGCATCCGCCTCACCGGCAGCGCTACCGACGACCAGGAGCGCATCACCACCCCCGATCACGCGATCGCGGCCGGCGCTGACTACATCGTGGTGGGGCGCCCGATCACGCAGGCCGACGATCCCGTCGCGATCGCGCAAGCCTTCATCCATCACATCCGCGAAGCCGAAATCGCCGCCACCAAGGCCGGCTGAAGAAACGTTGGAGGGAACGCGATGCCCAAGGGATACGTCGTCGTGCGCGCAGAGGTTACCGACCCGGCGAAGTGGGCCGAGTACGTCGCCAAGTCGAAGATCGCGCTGGAGAAGTTCGGCGGCACGCCGATCGTGCGCGGCGGCAAGAGCGAGGTCATGGAAGGCACTGGGCGCCCGCGCAACGTGGTGTTGGAGTTCCCGAGCTACGAGGCCGCGCGGGGCTATGCCACCTCGCCCGAGTATGCGGAGGCGAAGAAGGCGCGCCAGGGCGCCGGAACCATGGACATGACCATTGTCGAAGGGATCTAACGCGAGGCCCGAACGCCGACCTCGCCCCCCGGAAGAGGTTAAGTGCATTGGGATCTCCTCTCCCAGCAGCCGGTGAGAGGGAGTAGAAGGCGCTATGCCTCACATCCCCGCGAGCACCGGACGACCGACCTGGCGCGCAACCGTGCTCACCCTCTTTCCCGAGATGTTCCCCGGTCCGCTTGGGGTCTCGCTCTCCGGCCAAGCGCTGGAGGCCGGCATCTGGTCGCTTGCGACCGTAGCAATCCGCGACTTCGGCCTCGGCAAGCACCGCACCGTCGATGACGCGCCGGCCGGGGGCGGCGCCGGCATGGTTCTGCGCGCCGACGTGCTCGCCGCCGCCATCGACCACGCGCGTGCGAGCGAGCCGGATGCGCCACTCATTTACCTGTCGCCTCGCGGGGAGACCTTCGACCAGACGCTCGCGCGTGACCTCGCTGCTGGCCCCGGAGCGATGCTGCTCGCCGGTCGCTTTGAGGGCATCGACGAGCGCCTCATCGCGGGCCGTCGGATGCGCGAGGTCTCGATCGGAGACTACGTGCTCTCTGGGGGGGAGATTGCGGCCATGGTGGTGCTTGATGCCTGCGTGCGGCTGCTCCCGGGGGTCGTCGGCGCGGCGGAGTCCCTGAGCCAGGAGAGCTTTGAGGGTGGCCTCTTGGAGTACCCGCAGTTTACGAAGCCGCGTGAATGGGAGGGCCGGGCGATCCCCGACGTCCTCCTGTCTGGCGACCATAAGAAGGTCGAGGAGTGGCGCCGCAGGGAGGCCGAGCGCCTCACCGCCGAGCGCCGCCCGGATCTTGCCCGTCGCAAAAGCCCAGACAAACCCAGGTGAAGCCTAAAACGACGCCCGGAGGCCCCGGGAAACTGCGTATCGACAATAGCGGCCAATTCGGCTATGACCGCCGCCTAATTCCCCAAGGCTTGCCGTAGCGGGGTGCCGGCCTGTCGTGCCGAGCCGCTCGGTCGTTTTTATTCAAGGTGGCCCATGAATATCATCCAGGAGCTCGAGCGCGAGCAGATGAGCGCCGTGACGGCAAAGCGCGGCGTGCCCGAGTTCGGCCCCGGCGATACCGTCAAGGTGATGGTGAAGGTGATCGAGGGCGACAGCGTCCGCACCCAGGCCTACGAGGGCGTGGTGATCGGCCGCTCCGGCGCCGGCATCAACGAGAACTTCACCGTGCGCAAGATTTCCTACGGCGAGGGCGTGGAGCGCGTGTTCCCGGTCTACTCGCCCTACATCGCCGAGATCGAGGTCCTACGCCGCGGCAAGGTCCGCCGTGCGAAGCTCTATTACCTGCGCGGACGCCGCGGCAAGTCAGCCCGTATCGCCGAGCGCTCGGACGCCCGCGCCCGCCGCCTCAATGCGCAGTGGAAGGGCTTCAAGAAGCCGAAGGGCGAGCCCGAGGATCTGACGCAGATCAAGGGCATCGACGCCGACCTCGCGGGCCGGCTGCGTCAGCTCAACGCCATCAAGCTCGAGCAGATCGCCAACCTCTCCGACGACGACATCGCCAACCTCGACGAGGCCCTGCAGCTCGACGGCCGCATCGAGAAGGACGACTGGGTCGGACAGGCGCAGCGCCTCGTTGCCGAGGCCGCAGCCGCCGAGGTGCCGGCCGAGGACGACAAGAAGGCCTGACGCGAGCCTGCGCTTGCTCCGTCACATTGAACCCTAGGCTCCTCGCCAAAGTCGCTGGGGCTGAGGCGCGCATTGCGCGGCGGGCAAATTTCACTACATTTCCGGGGTGACCCGACTTCGGGCACGCTCAGGGACCCGTATATGTCGAACGTCGAAGTTACGCGCGCGCCCGACCGCGACGGCAAGATCAAGCTGCATGGGCCCGATGCCTTCGAGGGCATGCGCAAGGCCGGCCAGCTGGCGGCCGAAGCGCTCGACATGCTCACTCCATACGTCAAGCCGGGCGTCGCCACAGAAACGCTCGACGCGCTCGTCCTGGAGTTCGCCCTCGATCACGGCGCAATCCCGGCACCTCTGAATTACCGCGGCTTTCCGAAGTCGATCTGCACCTCGATCAACCACGTCGTCTGCCACGGCATCCCGGGTCCAAAACCCTTGCGCGACGGCGACATCGTCAACATCGACGTGACGCTCATCCACGACGGCTGGCACGGCGACACGAGCCGCATGTATCCAGTGGGGCGCATCTCGCGGCGGGCGGAACGGCTGATCTACGTGACCTATGAGGCGCTCAAGCGCGGCATCGCAGCGGTAAAGCCTAGCGCAACCACGGGGCACATCGGCGCCGCCATCCAGTCCTACGCTGAGGCCGAGCGTTGCAGCGTAGTGCGCGACTTCTGCGGGCACGGGCTCGGCCGCGTGTTCCACGACCGCCCCAACATCCTGCATTATGGCGAGCCGGGTGAGGGCGTGACACTGGAAGCCGGCATGCTGTTCACTATCGAGCCGATGATCAATCTCGGCCGCCCGCACGTCAAAGTGCTGCCCGATGGCTGGACTGCGGTGACGCGCGACCGTGAGCTCTCCGCCCAGTTCGAGCACACCGTGGGCGTGACCGAGTCCGGCTGCGAGGTCTTCACCTTCTCGCCCAAGGGCATCGACTGCCCCGTCTTCGAGCTCACCTGATCGGCCTTCCCATGCCCAACCGCGGAAAGACCGGCGACGGGGGCAATGGGGACCAGCAATCGTTTCTCGAAGCACCGGCGCCGCACTACACGGGTCACCGCCAGCGTCTGCGCGAGCGCTTCCGGAAGGGCGGCTCGGACGCGATGCCGGACTACGAGCTTCTGGAGTTGGTTCTGTTCCGGGCGCTGCCGCGGCGCGACACCAAGGAGCTCGCAAAACAGCTCATTGCCCGCTTCGGCTCCTTCGCCGAGGTCGTCAACGCCCCCGACCAGCGCCTGAAGGAGGTCGACGGGGTCGGCGACAGCGTCATCACCGAGCTGAGGCTGATCCGCGCCGCCGCTCTGCGGCTCATGCGCTCAAACATCATGAAGCGGCCGGCGCTGTCGTCGTGGAAAGAAGTACTCGAATACCTGCGCGCGGCCCAAAGCTATGAGCACCGCGAGCAGTTCCGGGTCCTGTTCCTCGATAAAAAGAACCAGCTCATCGCGGATGAGGTGCAGCAGCACGGCACCGTCGATCACACGCCCGTTTACGCCCGCGAGGTCGTAAAGCGCGCGCTGGAGTTGTCGGCGACGGCGATTGTGCTGGTGCACAACCACCCCTCCGGCGACCCCACTCCCTCCCGCGTGGACATTGACATGACGAAGCAAATCGTCGCAGCGGCGGGATCGCTGGGGATCTCGCGGTGCATGACCACATTATTGTCGGCCGCGACGGCCACGCCAGCCTCAGGTCTTTAGGCCTCATTGAAGCGTCGTGAGCCCGGTTGCACCCGCCGGATTAGACGGGTACGTGGTAGCCATGCTCGGAAGGCGTGTTATCCCGCACGGCGATAACCCGGCTTTTGCGATTAAAATGTGAGTTGGAAGAGCGAGCGTAAGAGGGTTCATGTGTGGCATTGCGGGAATTATCGACCTTACCGGCCGGCGCCAGCCCGATCCCGCCGT
>CAXMLT010000124.1:0-1754 GCA_964194245.1 uncultured Hyphomicrobium sp. | reverse complement strand
TTCCAACCGCATTCCGGACGGCACCCGGAAGGAGGGGATAGGCAGAGATTTCGCCATCGCCGGAAATCTGACCCACCTCGACAGTCATTGACTCGAAACCGGCATCGCTGTCCGCCACGTCCACGTCCGCCGTCTCACTTGTAGGGTGCATCGAGCTCGAGGTTCTTCGCGATCTCGCGCTCCCACTGGTCGCCGTTATCGAGCAGCTTTTCTTTGCCGGAGAGAGCGGGAAATGCCGCGTTACCGGTGGCCCTGGATGTAGTGTTCGAGCTGCTCGATAATGAATTTCTGATCCCCGATAACACTTTTCACCATGTCGCCGATCGAAACGAGACCGACAAGTCGTCCGTCCTCGAGCACTGGCAGATGCCGCACGGCCTTCGCGGTCATAATGGCCATGCATTCCTCGACGGTCTGGTCAGGTCGCGCAAAGACGACCATCGTTGACATGACATCGCGGACGCGCGTTCCCGGTGACGTTCGCCCCTTCAGGACAATCTCCCGCGCATAATGCCGTTCGGTAATGAGGCCGACGAGTGTGCCGTTCTCCAGCACGGCCAACGACCCTACGTTGTGCTCCGCCATCAGCTTGAGGGCGTCGAACACTGTCGCGTCCGGATGGATGGCGTGAACGTCGCCGCCCTTTTGGGCGAGCACGTGTTTGATTGTCATCATCTGACGTCACCTCGCCAATGCGGATGACTTCGTCCGTCTACTCGCCGGTCCGGTGCATTTGAGCGGGCAAGGGGCGGTCTCCAAAATCAATCGTTGATCGGCGCACGACACGTCCACAGTCGTCGACGATCAGGCGCAGGCGCCGGCCTTTGTGAAAAAATGTAAGCCGATAGCGGCCCGCGTCGTCGTCGATGCCGTGCTCGCAAACGCTTGTAATCGCATTTGATCGAATGAGGTTCAGAACCTCTTGCGGCTCCAACCTTAGCCCTACACCAAGAATAGACGCATCTATCTTTATGGCGCCGTCTTCAATCTCGACTGCGGCATTGCCTGTAGCTGGGTGCGGGAGGCGAGCGTTCATTGACATTGCCTCTTCGTGCTGGGAGCAGGTGCGAGAGGGACCGCTTCCAGAACGGTTTCGATGACATAAGAATCGGAGCAGGCCAGATCAAGTCACGCCGCAACTGCACGAGCTCTTCGCAGTTAGGTAAGCATTGCTGCATCGCAATATTTATTTGGTGTTATTCTTAAGCCTGACGTTTGCAGCCTTGAACGATCCGCGCGAATACTTAAATCAACTGTAGAATATGCGGGCAGGACTTGAGCCCGCGATGTCGACCAATGGAGGTTGGCAATGACGACGACAGAAAGGTTCTTTGCCTATTGGCAGGATTCCCTGAACTTCTTGCTTGGCGTGGTGCTGCTCTTCTCGCCTTGGCTGTTCGGCTTTGGCGCAGAGCAGGCCGCGGCGTTGAACGCACACGTCGTAGGCGCAATCATAGCCGTGATGGCACTCCTGGCTCTGTTCGCGTTCAAGACCTGGGAGGAGTGGGTCAGCGGCGTGTTGGGCGCGTGGCTCGTGATCTCGCCGTGGGTACTAGGTTTCAGCACGGCGGCCCTGCCTACGCTCACTCATGTGCTGCTCGGCATCGCTGCGATAGTGTTGGCGATCTGGTCGACGAGCGAGCATGGTTCGGGTCATCTGGCGGCTTGAAGTTGCCCGGCAGGTCCGACGCACGACGACAAACAAGCGGCGTGGCGAGAGTTCATCGCGATCGTCACGCCGGCGCTGTGGCAGG
>CAXMLT010000123.1:0-2783 GCA_964194245.1 uncultured Hyphomicrobium sp. | reverse complement strand
GAGATGTGTAAAAGAGACAGGGAGTCCCCCCAAGGGGAAAGCCGTTAGAGACTACCACCGTCGCGGAAGTGGCAAGCGCTACTATGGACGAGGCCGTCGATGCTGCGCGCGATCAGTATCACAGTGTGCTCGCCACGATCCGGCGCAGTCCTCTTTAGGCGGTGGCCATCGCTGCGGGTGCAGGGTTCGTGGCTGCATTATTGGTTCGTCACTAATGTCGACTCGAGCGAAGAAAGCGATAAAGCGCCCGGCGAACAAGCAGAGTCGTGGCGCAAGGCGCGGTTCGCAGAAGACAGTGAACGTGGTCGCGGAGAAAAAGCAGACTGGGAAGGACCGCTTCGCCACGCGCAGCGTGAGCAGCGCAGCAGCCTCGGCTCCCGTACATGCTGCATCCGCGGCGTTTCCCAAGCGGAAGCCTTCGCGAGTTGTTGCTGAAGCGCGCGGCCTTGCTCAGCGCGATGCTGTCGTGTCTGCACACCCTGGCGCAGCGAGTGGCGCGAAAACTCTTGAGGGGAAAACAGAAAGTGTGATCGACCAGAACTTCAAAGTATGGTCGGCGATGGTGAGACTGTCCCCATTCTCGTTAGTTCTGCACAAGCAAGCGGTGATCGCAAGAATGGTCCTGGGCTTCATGCTCCCAAGCAAACCCGACCGCTAGAGCCGCCTCGCGCCATCGAACTATTCTCAGGCGCCGGCCAGCCTTTGCGCGTTGGCCGCGACAATGCTGGCGCTGCGAGAAACATGTCGAAGGGCGCGTGACTTCCCGATATTCAGGCGCGATGACGACAGACGGCGACTTCGAGATATTCCTCGTGGCCACCCCGGGCTTGGAAGGTCCGCTTTGCGCGGAGGCGCGGGCCAAGGGGTTCAAGGCCAAGACAGTTCCGGGCGGCGTGACGCTGAAAGGCGGCTGGCCCGAGGTCTGGCGTGCGAACCTCGAGATCCGAGGCGCGAGCCGCGTTCTCGCGCGCATTGGCGCGTTCCGGGCGCTGCATCTCGCACAGCTCGACAAGCGGGCGCGCCATTTCCCTTGGGGCGACGTGCTCCGCCCCGATGTGGCATTCCGCGTCGAGGCGTCATGCAAGAGCTCCAGGATCTATCACTCAAGAGCCGCAGCGCAGCGGATCGAACGGGCGATCTCGGAGGAACTCGGCGCGCCCACCTCCCCCGAGGCGGAAGTCTGCGTCAAGGCGCGCATCGAGAAGGATCTCTGCACCATCGCTGTCGATACGTCGGGCGAGCCTTTGCACAAGCGCGGCCACAAGCAAGCCGTCGCCAAGGCGCCCATGCGGGAGACCATGGCGTCTCTGTTTCTCCGCCAATGCGGGTTTGATGGCGCCGAACCTGTCGTCGACCCCATGTGCGGGTCGGGCACGTTCGTCATAGAAGCGGCGGAGATCGCCGCTAACCTGAAGCCGGGCCGGTCACGGCGCTTTGCATTCGAGCAGCTTACAAGCTTCGACCTGGCGGCTTGGCAACTGATGCGCGGCACGCACAGCGGCGCTACGCCTGCCGTCCGGCTTTACGGCAGTGACCTGGACGCGGGCGCGATCCGCATGAGCCGCGCCAATGCCGAACGAGCGGGCGTCGCCGGCATCACGGAGTTCCAACAGCTCGCGATCGAGCACCTCGCCGCGCCGGCCGGACCGCCCGGCCTCGTCATCGTCAACCCGCCGTACGGCGATCGCGTCGGAGAAAAGGCGCGCCTGCACTCTCTCTACCGCACGCTCGGACAAACGCTTATGACCCGGTTCGCAGGTTGGCGCGTGGGTCTGGTGACGGATGAGGCCTCGCTCGCCGAGTCGACTTGCCTGCCTTTCGCACTGAGCGCTGCCCCGGTGTTGCACGGCGGACTGCGGGTGACCTTGTTCCGGACTGGCCCGTTGCCGTGATGGCAAGGGGCTCTTGCCCCATCTTGAACATGGCGCAGCCGGGAAAGATATACAGACACGGACATTCATCGCGCGCCGCCTCGCTTCTGGGTGAGACGAAAACCAGGACTTCGCCGCTGAGGGGCAGGGCAACAGGTTCAAATTGGAAGGAAAGACGCAGGCAGGCTCTGGAAACCAAGCCCTCGTTGATCTTTCACACACTGCGTCAGAGAGCCGGGTCAGAAACATCGCTTATCGTGCGTGCGTCCGGTCACATTACGATTAGGCCGACCGTAGGGGCGCTTACTGAATTCCCGCTAGATGCGGTTTCGCTTGAAGATTGGCGAACCCTGCTTCTTGATATCTTCGAAAGAGACAGCGCACCCTGAGCTGGACAGCAAGTGAATGACCTCGGCAATGGGGCCTTCTCTTTTCCGCAGTGATGGGTCGCTGCGGGCTGCGTTGCTGTTCCTTGCGTTACGGCGCGCGAAAGCGGCCAGCTTACAAAGGGAGTAGCTGTCACCTGGCGGACTAAGCAAATGGATGCCGCGACCCTCTATACCATCATTACATTGACCTCGGGCCCGCACCGGACCACCACGCGTGGGTTTCCGAGCGCGGTGCAATGCGAGCGCGCAGCAAGCTGCTTCGCACGCAAGCACCGCTTAACTCCAAGATGAAGATTTATTGCGTCAAGCATGAGCGGTCAGCTGATCAAAATGCCAGTGCTGATCCTCTCGACGGGAGCGACGAGTAGCGAGCTCACTCGCAGCTTACTTACAAGAGCGTCAATCGTATGCGCTGGCTATCTGTGCAGCGGCGACCATGTTCGTGGTCAGCCGAGCCACCAGCAATTGTGAGGGGCCAACAATCGGCGGATGCGCCCCTCGACCCTACAGTGCGACCCTCGCT
>CAXMLT010000122.1:0-2083 GCA_964194245.1 uncultured Hyphomicrobium sp. | reverse complement strand
TCGTAGGGCCACACGTGGATGACCTGATTGAGCGGCCCGATCTCGGTGTACCAGAAGGCCGCCAGCTTCGAGTAGGTCTGGCGCTTCTCGATCATAGGCACCCATCGCTTGATGAACTCGGGCAGGGTGCGCGGATGCAACGTGTAGGTGCGGAACTCGTAGATCATGGGAGGGAGCCTCGTTGGTGCGGACCGGCGAATGTTCGCATCCCTGGCGCGGATCGGCAATGCTTGGCTGTCTTGCTGTCAGTAGCTCGTGATGTGTCGCCTGTTTGTAGCTCGTGAAGTGTCGTGTTTCTGGTTGCCCTGAACAAAGGGGGCACGATGGGCACGGCATCCATTCACGAGGGCGTGCGACGGATGCGTTTTTCAAGTTTTGCACGGAGGCGAAAGAGCTGAGCCAGGAGGAAGCCTCCGAGCTTCTGGGGATCAATGTGCGAACATTTCAACGTTGGGCGGATCGCTACGCGGCGGAGGGCGAGGATGGTTTGGCCGACCGGCGCATGGGGCGGCGATCGCCGAAGCGGGCGCCAGAGGAGGAAGTCGAGCGCATGCTGGGCCTGTTCCGCGACAAGTATGCCGATTTCACGGTGAAGCACTTCCACGAGCAGCTGCAGAAGCGGCACGGCTACGTGCTGGGCTATACGGTGACGAAGCTGGCCTTGCACGCGGCAGGCCTGGTGTCGAAAGCGCCGCGGCGTTCGGCGCATCGCAAGAAGCGTCCACGCCGGCCGCTGCGGGGCATGCTGCTGCACCAGGACGGCTCGCGGCACGCCTGGATCGAAGGCATGCCTGCGCTGGATCTGATCGTGACGATGGACGACGCGACGAGCGAGATCTACTCGATGTTTCTGGTCGAGGAGGAAGGGACGGCGTCGACGTTCCTGGGGCTGCGCGAGGTGATCGGCGAACGCGGCCTGTTCTGCTCTCTCTACACCGATCGCGGAAGTCATTACTTCTACACCCCGAAGGCCGGCGAGAAAGCTTCCAAAACGCAACGAACGCAAGTGGGACGGGCGTTATCGCATCTCGGTATCGAGCATATCGCGGCCTACTCGCCACAGGCGCGCGGGCGTTCGGAGCGGATGTTCGGCACGCTGCAGGGACGGTTGCCGAAGGACCTGCGGCTGGGCGGGATCACGACAGTGGAAGCTGCCAACGCGTGGTTGAAGACGCACTACATCGCCGAGCACAACCAGGCCTTTGCGATCAAGGCCGAACGGGAAGGAACCGCGTTCGTCGCGGATCGTCATGAAGCCTGGCGCGAGGCGCTGTGCGTGATCGAGGAACGGAGCGTCGGCAATGACAATACGATCGCCTGGAACGGGCGGCGGCTGCAGCTGCCCGAGAGCCGTCTGCGGCCCCACTTCGTCAAGGCCGTCGTGCGGGTGCATGAGTACCCCGATGGTACTACAAGCGTGTTCCTGGGCCCGCATCGGCTGGCAACGTTCGCCGCCGACGGACATTGGATCAGCCCCGACGCGCACGAGCCTGGCCGCGTGCTCGCGGCCGTCAAGGACAAGCCCTCGCGGGCGCGCAAGTGCGCGTCCTTGACTGCCACTGCGCGCGCCGCCGTCGAGGTAGCGCGGGTCGGGGCGGAGAAACGGGCTTCAAGTCGAACAAAGAAACTGACCTGCAGGGCTGACGCAGCGGCGCGCGCCATGGCATGACCGACCAAACCGGCGGAACCGTCCACGCCTTCCGGCCCGCCGCACCTTTCGCAACGAAGGCGACAGATCACGAGCTACAAAAACACGACAAGTTCACCCGCTACCGACAGTGAGGTTCGCGGCCCGGCGAGACTTGCACGTGGCCGCATGAGCAACAACAACAAAGGTTCATGAGGACCCTGGCACCTTTGCTGGCGCTCATCATGGCGGGCGCCATCGGCGAGTCACGCAGCTCAAGTGGACGCCTTTGGCCAAGAGAAAAAAGGCCGGCAGGCAAGTCGGCACATCAATCCTGGCGGCGCCGGCACGCGAGCCAATCGCAATCCGATGGCAGCCAGTGACGTCAACGGATACCAGGAGCACCTTCTGGAAAAGGTGCCCTTCGGCTCGCGGCGGTGGTGGACTATTTATGAA
>CAXMLT010000121.1:0-6663 GCA_964194245.1 uncultured Hyphomicrobium sp. | reverse complement strand
GAGCCACTCGCACGCTCGCCTCTAGCGCGCGACGGTATCCCAGGCGGGGGCCTCGCCGAAGCGCTCGATCAGGAAATCGATGAAGACCCGCGTCTTTGCCGCGAGATAGCGGTTGGGCGCATAGAGCGCGTAGATGCCGAGCTCTGTCGGCGGCGTCTGCGGCAGCACGAGCGCAAGCCGCTTCGCCGCGATGTCGGGGCCGACGATGAAGGTCGGCAGGTTGGTGATCCCGTTGCCGGCGAGCGCAGCCTCGCGTAGCACGTCGCCGTTGTTGGAGCAGAGGCTCGACGTGATCGGGACGGAGAAGGTCTCGCTTCCGTGCGACAGCGTCCAGCGGTGCACCGCCGCCATGTGCCCGTAGGTGAGGCAGCGGTGCGCGGAAAGCTCCTCGGGCTCGGCCGGCGTGCCCTGGCGTTTGAGATACTCGGGCGACGCGGCGAGCACGCGGCGCGCGGGCGCAAGACGGCGCGCGATGAGACTCGAATCCGGCAATTCACCGATGCGCACCGTCACGTCGACGCCCTCCTCGAGGGGATCGATGTACCGGTCGTTCAGCATGAGCTCGATTTTGAGGTCCGGATAGCGCGCCATGAACTCGGCGACGGCGGAGCCGAGATAAAGCGTCCCGAACGACATCGGCGCGTTGATCTTGAGCACGCCCTTCGGCTCATCGTGCAGGCGCGAGACCTGGATCTCGGTCTCCTCCACGGCTGCGAGGATCGCCACGCAGCGCTCGTAGTAGGCGAGACCGGCCTCCGTAGGCGTAACGCGGCGCGTGGTGCGGTCGAGCAGGCGCGCGCCCAGAAGCGTCTCCAGCTCCATGACCGCCTTGCTCACTGCGGAGCGCGTCAGGCCAAGGCGGCGGGCGGCTTCGGCATAGCTACCGGCCGCTACCACCTCGGCGAAGGCATTCATGGCTTCGAGCTTATCCATTGTATCCGAATTGGAAACAGAATGCGCAATAGATGCTATATTGCCCGCTTGGCGTCAACGCTCCACATTCCTGCCTAACAGAGCCGGCTACCGCCGGAAGACAACCTAGAAAGGAGTTCGCCATGCTCACCCTTCGCAGAGCCGAGGAGCGCGGCCGCGCCAACTTCGGCTGGCTCGACAGCCGCCACACCTTCTCCTTCGGCTCCTACTTCGACCCCGCGCACATGGGCTTCGGGCCGCTGCGCGTCATCAACGATGACCGCGTTGCTGGCGGCGAGGGTTTCCCCGCGCATCCGCACGCCGACATGGAGATCGTGTCGTACGTCTTGGATGGCGCGCTCGAGCACAAGGACAGCATTGGCACTGGATCGGTGATCCGTCCCGGCGACGTGCAGCGCATGTCGGCCGGCTCCGGCATCCGCCACAGCGAGTTCAACGCGTCCAAGACCGAGCCCGTGCACTTCCTGCAGATCTGGATCATCCCCGAGAAGAAGGGGTTGAAGCCCGGCTACGAGCAGAAGTCGTTCTCGGCCGAGGACAAGCGCGGCAATCTGCGCCTCGTCGGCTCACGCGACGGACGCGACGGCTCGGTGACGATCCACCAGGACGTCGATCTCTACGCGACCGTGCTGAGCGAGGGCGAAACCGTCACGCATGACCTCAATGCCGGCCGCAAAGCCTGGGTGCAGGTCGCGCGCGGCGCTGCCACCCTCAACGGAGAGGAGCTGCGCGAGGGCGACGGCGTCGCGGTTGAGGAAGCCGGCGCACTCAAGCTCTCGGGCGCCGCGAAGGATACCGAGGTGCTGCTGTTCGACCTCGGCACCTGACGCAACCGAGAGGCGGGTAGCTGCGAAATTGTCTAAAATTGCGCAGCGCTTGCCTCTCGAAACTTTAGTTGGGGCTCGGCTTCGCCGAGCTGGAGAAGTTTCCGGGGCTTGCGGCCACGCGCGCCGCCGATCCTCAGGCGTCCGCGTACAAGATATCGTCGCAATAGCCCTCGTAGGCGCCCGCGTACTCCATCACGCGTGCCACCTCGCCTATAAACGCCTCGTCGTAGCCGGCGCGGCGCAAGAGGTGGAAGCCCATTTCCATCCCCGACGCGATGCCGCCCGCCGTCACGATGCGCCCGGCATCGACGACCCGCGCGCGGCTAATCTTGGCCTTGGGCGCGATCTCGGCGAGCCGGTCGATCGGCACCTTGCCGAAGTTGGAGGCTTCGAGCCGGTCGGGCTCCTTGCGGTTGGTCGCCGGCTTGCCGTCGAGCAAGCCCATGGCGCCGTAGATCCACGACCCGGTGCAAACGCTCGTCAGTAGCGTCGTCTCGGGGAGTGAGCGTATGTATTCGCGCAGGCGCCCGTTGCGCGTCTCCTGGCGCGTGCCGAAACCGCCGGGGATGAGGAAGGCATTCATCGCTGGGCGATCCAAAAAGCTGTAGTTCGGCACGACGGTGAAGCCGGCCTGCGCCTGCACCGGGCGCATGGCATCGGCGATGAGGAAGGCGTCGAGCTCGGGATCGAGACGCCGCGCGACCGAGAACACGCCGTGCGGAGCCGCGAAGTCGACGATCTCGGCGTCCTTGAAGACGTAGATGCCGAGGCGGAAGCCCGGTGTCTTCGGGTAGCTGCGGTGGACGGCCATCACGCTTCTCCTTGTTCTTCTGTCTTGTCTTGCGTTGCGCGTAACGCAGCATTCTCCTGCTCGAGCCGCGCGATGCGCTCCTTCAACTTATCGACCGCCTCCTTGATGTCCTCGGCGTAGAACATCTGCGGGATGTGCTGCGGACAGTTCACATCCCAGGCCTCGAGTTTGAACACGATGACCTGCTCGGGGCGCCCGCGGTACCCTTCGGTCGTCAGCCGCCGCATCAGCTCGGGATCGTCCTCGACAACCTGGACTTCTCCCCACAGCTTCACGCGCCGACGGTTGGCATAGTCCATCAGGAAGATGAAGGCCCGCGCGTTCTCCGCCAGGTTGCCGGTGGTTATGTACTGCCGGTTGCCGGTGAAGTCGGCGAACGCCAGCGTCTTGTCGTCAAGCACATGCAGGAAGCCCTTGGGTCCGCCCCGGTGCTGGATATAGGGCTGCCCGTCCCTGCTCGCCGTAGCGAGGTAGAACGACCGCACCTCGGCGATGAAGGCGGCCAAGTCCGGCGACACGGTCGTCGCCCAGCCGCCTTTCGCTTCCATCTGGGCGTAGCCGTTGCGCGAGCCGCGGCGCTCCTGCACGACTTTGACCGACGGCGTGAAAGCGATGTCGGATGAGGATGACATGGCGGTACTCCCGTGGCTCACAGCTTCACCGCAGCGATGCCACGGATGCGGCTCCAATTGGCATTGGCCTTGGCGATGTTGCCGGGGATGTCCTTAGCCCACGCCGCAGCAATGTCTGGGTTCAGATTGAAGTAGAGCGTGCCGTCGACGATCTTCCAGACGCGCGGATCGCCGTCGAGCTTCTTTCCGAGCGCCGTGCCGTACGCGCAGAAGCCGCCATAGGCCGGCAGATATTTGTCGGCATCCGCCTTGAAAGCATCGAGGTTCGTCTGGCCGGCGAAGCGGTAGGTCCCGCCCTTGTGGGCAAGCGCGAATTTGTCCGAGCCGACGGTCGGCGAACCGTCAGCGAAGAAGGCGACGACGTCGTAGCCGTGGGCGGCAAGACCGGGGCCGGCAAGCGTGCCGCCGGTCGAGACGTTCGTTTCATCGGCCGACGCGGCGGCCGTGCGGGTTAGGAAGCTCATGTTCATCTCCATGCGATTGGGGCCGGGGGTGGCCGGTCCAGGAGAGATAGCGCTTCCGAAAAAATGCAGTAGGCGCTAACTTCTGCATATATCCTTCCGTTTATCGGGAGATTGCGATGGATCGGCTCCGCGCCATGCGCCTCTTCGCAGCGATTGCCGATGCGGGGAGCCTGTCGGCCGCCGGTCGCCGGCTCGGCATGCCGCTGACGACCGTCAGCCGCAAGCTCGCCGCGCTCGAGGACGAGCTCGGCGCTCGCCTCGTCACGCGCTCGACCCGCCGCCTCACACTCACCGAGCAAGGGCGACAGTATCTCGAGGCCTGCCGCCGTATCATCGAGGAGCTCGACGCGGCGGAGGCGCAGCTTTCCGGCACGCAAGGCGAGCCGCAGGGCGAGCTCGCGATCACCGCGCCCGTTGTCTTCGGGCGCCTGCACGTGCTCCCCGTCGTCAGCGACTTTTTGCGCCGATACCCGCGCATCGACGTGCGCATGCTGCTGCTCGATCGGCCCGTCGACCTCATCGAGGAAGGTCTCGACATAGCGGTGCGCATCGGCACGCTCCCCGACTCTACGCTCATCGCAACGCGCGTAGGCGCGGTACGCCAGATCGTGTGCGCGAGTCCGGGCTACCTCGCGCAGTACGGCGAGCCTGAGCGACGCGAGGAGCTCGGCGCCCACGCCTGCATCACGTTCATGGCCCGCGACGCACGCGACGCTTGGAACTTTTCCGACGGAAAGAGGAAGGAGCGCGTGCGCGTCCGCTCGCGCCTCTCGGTCAATACCGCTGAAGCCGCCATCGACGCGGCGATAGCCGGGATCGGCATCACGCGTGTGCTGTCCTATCAGGCCGCTGCTGCGCTCGCAGATGGCTCCCTCAACGAGATATTGCGGGAGACTGGCGCAGACGACATCCCAATAAGCATCCTGCACCGGGAGGACCGCCTGGCGCAGACGAAAGTGCAGGCCTTCGTAGCGTTTGCGGGCGCTGCGCTGCGCAAGCGCATTCCTTCGCCCGATGCGAACCCCGCCAAGCGAAAACAACGATAGGAGCTGGCCACAAGCGCCGCAACACGGCCGCCATTTGACCCTAGCGATTAGGGCATGTCCGACGAGGACGACAAGATCGAGAAGCTTTTGCGTCTGCCGGCGACGACAAACCTCATGCTGCTGCTCGTGCTCGCGTTTGTACTTTTCGTCGTAGTCCTGATGGTCGTGGGCCGCGCCGACTAAGCTGCCCCCTAAAGCGCGCCCCGTTCACGCGTTCGTGCAGGGTGCCCCCGGCCCGATCACCCCGATCCGGGGGCCCCATATGTAACAGCGTAGCGGTGCCGGCCGTATCTCTCGCCGAGACCCCCCTGAACCCGCGAACCTGGTCGCGCGATGCTCCTCTTCATCCTGGCCTATCTCGGCGGCGTATTAACGATCCTGAGCCCCTGCATCCTGCCGGTGCTCCCGTTCGTATTCGCGCGCGCCGATCGCCCCTTCGTCGAGAGTGGCCTCCCCATGCTGGCCGGCATGGCCGCGACCTTCGCCCTCGTGGCAACGCTCGCTGCCGTCGGCGGGAACTGGGCCGTCACCGCCAACGAGTACGGCCGCTTCGCCGCTCTGGCGCTGGTCGCATTGTTCGGCGTCGCGCTCATCTTTCCCTCGGTCTCAGAGCGGCTGACACGCCCGGTCGTCGCGCTCGGCGACCGGCTCTCGCAGAACGCTCTTGCCGGCGAAGGCCGCTCGTCGATCCTCCCGTCGCTGCTGCTCGGCGTTGCCACGGGGCTCCTGTGGGCGCCGTGTGCCGGCCCGATCCTCGGGCTCATTCTGACCGGCGCGGCCATCCAGGGCGCGAGCGTCGGCACGACCGTCCTGCTGCTCGCCTACGCGGCCGGCGCCGCCACCTCACTGGCGCTGGCCCTGCTCGTCGGCGGTCGCGTGTTTGCGGCCATGAAAAGCTCGCTCGGCTTCGGCGAATGGGTGCGCCGCGGCCTTGGCGTCGCCGTGCTCGGCGCGGTCGCGGCCATCGCCTTCGGCTTCGATACTGGCGTGCTCACCCGCGTCTCGGCCGCTACGACGGCCTCGTTCGAGCAGAAGCTGCTCGACATGCTCCACACGCGCGAGGCCGCGCCGATGACGATCGCGATGGCCGGGCAGCCCATCGTCGGCGCCAACGCCCTCCCCATCGAAGGCACGCTGCCGGCGCTCACCGGCGCCACGACCTGGCTCAACTCGCCCCCGCTCACGCCCGAAGCCCTGAAGGGCAAGGTCGTGCTCGTCGATTTCTGGACCTACTCCTGCATCAATTGCCTGCGCACGATCCCCTACGTCCGCGCCTGGGCCGAGAAGTACAAGGACAAGGGGCTCATCGTCATCGGCGTGCACGCGCCCGAGTTCGCCTTCGAAAAGCAGGTCGACAACGTGAAGAAGGCCGTGGCCGATCTCAAGATCGGCTACCCCGTCGCGGTCGACAACGACTATGCGATCTGGCGCGCCTTCAACAATCAGTACTGGCCAGCACACTATTTCATCGATGCCGAGGGCCGCATCCGCCACCACCATTTCGGCGAGGGCAGCTACGAGGAGTCCGAGCAGGTCATCAAGGAGCTGCTCGCCGAGGCCGGCAAGAGCACCGAACGTGCCGATCTCGTGAAGGTCACAGCCAGCGGCGCCGAGGCCGCCTCCGCCAAGGCCGACGTGCGCTCGCCCGAGACCTACATCGGCTACGCGCGCGCGGAGAACTTCATCTCGCCCGGCGGCGCGGTGAAGAACGCGGCGCACGACAATGCGCCCGGAGACGCGCCACGCCTCAACGACTGGGCGCTCGTCGGCGACTGGACCGTGGGGCCCGAGCACGCGGCCCTAAACAAGCAGGACGGCAGCATCGTCTACAGGTTTCACGCGCGCGATCTGCATCTCGTGCTTGGCCCATCGACTGACGGCAAGCCCGTGCGCTTCCGTGTGACCGTCGACGGCGCGGCACCATGTAGCAGAGATCGAGGAAGCCGCAGC
>CAXMLT010000120.1:0-2946 GCA_964194245.1 uncultured Hyphomicrobium sp. | reverse complement strand
GCCGCCAGCATGTCTTGGGCTTGGCGGGTGAATTGGTCGGTCATGACGGTCTCCATATGAAAGGGCGTAGAACGCGACGGGGGCGGCTCGTCTGGCGTAGAATTGATTTCGCTCGAGGGAGCCATGAGACCCCAACTGTATACGCGAGGTTTTTGTGCAGCGCAACATTTCTTTTATTGCGATGCAATATAACTGGTTGCTCAGAGCCTAATCCCGTGTGCTCTGCTAGCCGAGCCTTGCGCTTGGCGTATTGACCCGGCGCAAATCAGAGGCGCGGGAATTTGTCGCGGTAGCCCATCGCCGACCGGTCGAAAAGGATGTCCGATGGCCGGAGCGGCCGCGCGAGGGCGAGGCCTTCGAGTGATCGGCACCGCGATAAAGCAACATACGCCTGTCCGTGCGCAAAGGTTCCCCGCCCGAGATCGATGTAAACGCGGTCGAGCGTGAGCCCCTGCGACTTGTGAATGGTCAGCGCCCAGGCGTGGCGCAGCGGGAACTGCCGGAACGTGCCCGTCACCTTCTCCTCGATCTTTTCCGCCGCCTGGTCGAATGCGTAGCGCCGCGCCTCCCACGACGCCGGTTCGATCTCGTGCACCTTGCCGTCGATCTCGATCCACACCCTCGACTTCTCCAGCCGCGAGATGCGCGCAATCGAGCCGTTGACCCATCGCCGGTCCGGGTCGTTGCGCAGGAGGATCACCTTCGCGCCGACCTTGAGCAGCAGCGTGGCATCCGTCGGGTGCGCGGTATCGCCGAACTCGCCGGAGATGCCCGCCTCGTAGGGCGTCACGTTGCCGGGAAGCGCTTCGAGGTAGGCCATGTTGATGCGCTGCGCGGCGGCATTCGTGGGGGTGAGGATGACGTAGGAATCGCCTTCACCCAGCGTGCGGATGGCGTGCGTGCGGTCGTTGAGGACGGCAAGATCGTCCTCGGTCGCCTCGCCGTCGCGCACGCGGTTCAAGACGCGCAAGAGCGTCTCGTCGTTCTGACGAAACACGCGCTCGAGCTCGATCAGCGACACCCCGGCGCCTTCCATCAAGGCGGGCACCTGGAAGAAGAACGGCCCGCCGTGCGCGCTTTCGAGGTGCTCGGCCACCTCGGCGCCCTGCACGACCGGCGGCAACTGATGCAAATCGCCGAACAGGATGAGCCGCACGCCGCCGAACGCTTCCCGCGGGCGCCCGCGGTTCATGCGCAGCGACTGGTCGATCGCCCACATCAGGTCGGAGCGGACCATCGACACCTCGTCGATGATGATGGCCTTGAGCTTGCGCATGAGCCGGCCGTTGCGGCTGCGGCGGATGTCGTCGGGGCGGATGAGCCGGGGCGGAAAGCCGAAGAAGGAGTGGATGGTCTGGCCGCCGACGTTCACTGCCGCGAGCCCCGTGGGCGCCAGCACGACGGCCTCCTGCGTGATCATCTCGCGCATGGCGCGCAGGAGCGTCGATTTTCCGGTACCGGCGCGACCGGTGACGAAGAGGTGCCCCTCGTCGTCGCGCGCGAAATCGACCGCGGTCTGGAACTCGGGCGGCGGCGTGACGCCCACCGGCCATTTCAGGTCGGCAGAGACGCTCAGGCGGCCTTGGTCGGATTTTCTGAATGCCACGCGCGGGCCTCGGTAGCTCAGGCGTGCTTAGCAGGTGCGTGTCGGCCTTTCAAAGTCGGGCCTCAAGTCTTGCGCCGGCCGATGTTGACCGGCCGGCGCACCAAATCCGTCGCGCGGGCAATCCGCCCGCATCAGTCGCGCGAGATGTTGATGATCTTGAACGCGCTGTCGAGCTTGATGTCGTACTGGGCGCCCTTGCACTTGGCGTCGTCCACCTCGAACACGCCGGTTGCCTCGGTCTCTTTTTCGATCGTGCCGCCTTCGCAACCCCATTCGGTGAGCGTTGCTTTCACCTTCGTCGCCTCGTCGCCGGACGGCTTGGAATTGGCTAGCGCAGCGGTGCTGCCCAGGATCGCGGCGAGGGCAAGGATCATCGGCTTATGCATGGTGGTCTCCTCTGAAAAGCGGCGATAACCAGCAACGCTATAACAGTAACATTTGCAGCAAACAACGGCGCAGCGGGCAATTTTCGCTTACGCCACTTCGCGATCGCGCGAGCGCTCCATCTTCTTGCGCATGTTGGGATCGAGCCAGCGCTTGCGCAGCCGAATAGACTTCGGCGTCACCTCGACGAGCTCGTCGTCGGTGATGTAGGCCATCGCCTTTTCAAGCGTGAGCTTCATCGGAGGCGTCAGCAGCACGTTCTCGTCCTTGCCGGAAGCGCGCACGTTCGTCAGCTTTTTTCCTTTCACGACATTGACTTCGAGATCGTTGTCGCGCGTGTGCTCACCGACGATCATGCCCTCGTAGACGCGCGTCTGCGCGCCGATAATGAACGGCCCGCGATCCTGCAGGTTGAAGATGGCATAGGCCGCGGCCTCGCCGGCAGAGTTGGAGATGAGCACGCCCGTACGGCGGGAGGCGATCTCGCCCTTGAACGGCGCATAGGCGTGGAACAGCTTGTTCAACACGGCCGTGCCGCGCGTGTCCGACAGAAGCTCGCTCTGGTAGCCGAGGAGCCCGCGCGTCGGCACGTGGAACACCATGCGCTGGCGTCCGCCGCCCGAGGGCCGCATCTCCAACAGCTCGCCCTTGCGCTCCGACAGCTTCTGCACGACGACGCCAGTGAAGCCCTCGTCGACGTCGATGATGACCTCCTCGACCGGCTCGAGCTTCTCGCCGCTGGCTGCGTCCGTCTTGAACACGACCTTCGGGCGCGAAACCGTGAGCTCGAAGCCTTCGCGGCGCATGTTCTCGATCAGAATGCCGAGCTGGAGCTCGCCGCGGCCGGCGACGTCGACGGCATCCTTGTCCTCCGACACCGTGACCTTGATGGCGATGTTGCGCTCGGCTTCCTTCATCAGGCGCTCGAGGATGACGCGGCTCTGCACCTTGTCGCC
>CAXMLT010000119.1:0-2068 GCA_964194245.1 uncultured Hyphomicrobium sp. | reverse complement strand
GGCAGGCGCATGCCCGGAAGCCGGCCGGTCAGCGCGAGCCCATCCTTGTAGTTGATGGTCGAGTGCGTGACGTGCACGGTCACGTCGCCGTCCATGAGGTCGCTTTCGCGCAGCGTTGTCCAAGCGGCGCTCACTGCGCCATCGTTACGCGACAGCATCAAAGCCTTGAGGTCATCCATTCGCAGCTCCGCGAAGAAATCCTGGTCCTGAGCTCATCAACAAGCTTGTCTCGCACTGCAGCAGCCAAATATCAGCAGCGCCAACAGTGCAAATCGCGGAAACAAAATTCATCTGATGCGTTTTCGCCCGAACTGCACGCTCGTGAACCACTTGCGTGGCATGCAGTTCGGCAAACCGATCACACCAGTGTTGCTGAAGCGTCGAACTGACTGGTGATTGATCGCATTCGACTAGAAACCGAGCAGGCTGCCGCAGCGCAATATCGTTTTAACTTGGCAACGCTGCAACCGGGCTCCTAGCTTCTCCTACCGGTGCACGTCCCCCCGTTCGCACCGAGCACGAGTCGCCAGCCAAGGCGGCCGTTATGGAGGCAACGATGGAACTCACGATGCGACTGAACGTGCTAGCCGCTGTTCTGTCATTTGGCTTCATCGCTGCAATCGTGTTCGGCATGATCTGAAGCGTAGCCGGCACGATTGATACTCCTAGTCCCGGATCGTTCCCCCGTCTCGGGACGGCAAGTGCAAAGACCCGGAAGGCGCGGACACCGGTTCGCGCCTTCTTCTTTTGTCGAGCGGGAAGGCTTCAGGCGGCGGCGTTGCGCAGCGAGCTCGGATCGTAGTTGAGGACCGGTGCAAGCCAGCGCTCGCCCTCTTCGATCGCCCAGCCCTTGCGGCGCGCATAATCCTCGACTTGGTCGCGCTCGACCTTGCCAACACCGAAGTAGTGGCTGTCGGGGTGTGAGAAATAGAGCCCCGACACGGATGATCCCGGCCACATGGCGTAGCTCTCGGTGAGCTCGATGCCAGCCGCCTTGTCGACGTCCATGAGCGTCCACAGCGTCGCCTTCTCGGTGTGATCGGGCTGCGCGGGGTAGCCAGGCGCGGGGCGGATGCCGCGATATTTCTCGGTGATCAGCTCGTCGCTCGACAGCTTCTCGGATGCGGCGTAGCCCCACAGCTCCTTGCGCACGCGCTCGTGCAGGCGCTCCGCGAAGGCTTCCGCGAAGCGGTCAGCGAGCGCTTTGAGAATGATGCGGCTGTAGTCGTCGGTCGCCTTGAAGCGCGTCTTGAGCGCTTCTTCCTCGCCGATGCCGGCCGTCACCGCGAACCCGCCGACATAGTCTGCAACACCGGTCTCCTTGGGCGCCACGAAATCGGAAAGCGCGGTGTGGGCGCGATCGCGCGAGGGGTCGCGCGCGATCTGCTGGCGCAGCGTGTGCAGCATCGCAAGCCGAGTCCCGCGCGTCTCATCCGTGTAAAGCTCGATGTCGTCGACGATTGAGTTTGCCGGCCAGAAGCCGACGATGCCCGACGCCCTGATCCACTTCTCGGCGACCATGCGCTTGAGCATCGCCTGCGCGTCGGCAAAGAGCTTCTGCGCCTCGGTACCAACCTTGTTGTCCTTGAGGATCGCGGGATAGCGCCCCGGCAGCTCCCAGGCCTGAAAGAACGGCGTCCAATCGATATACGGGACCAGCTCGGCGAGGCTGTAATCGGCAAATGCGCGCGTGCCGAGGAACGTCGGCTTGGGCGGCTTGTAGCCGGGCCAGTCGATCTTGAAGCTGTTGGCGCGGGCCGCTGCGAGCGTGATGCGGCGCTTGGAAGCTTCGTTGCGCAGGTGCGTCTCGCGCACCTTGGCGTACTCGGTGCGAATCTCGCCGACGTAGGACTGGCGCTCGCGCTCGGACAGGAGCTTCGACACGACGCCCACTGCGCGGCTGGCGTCGAGCACGTAGATCGCCTGGCCCTTCGCATAGTTGGGAGAGATCTTCACCGCCGTGTGCACGCGGCTCGTCGTGGCGCCGCCGATCAGCAGCGGACAGTCGAAGCCCTCCCGCTCCATCTCGGCCGCAACGAAGCACATCTCGTCGAGCGAGGGCGTGATG
>CAXMLT010000118.1:0-5875 GCA_964194245.1 uncultured Hyphomicrobium sp. | reverse complement strand
GACGAGCCGACGACCGGGCTCGATCCTGCGCACGGGCTCACGCTCTTTGCTCAATTCGTGCGCATGGCGTCACAAAGACGCGCCGTCATCGTCGCGTTGCACGACCTGTCCCTCGCTGCCCGCTACTGCGACCGAGCGTTGCTTTTGAAGGGCGGCAGGACGCTGGCGCTGGGAACGGCGCGAGCGGTGCTCACGCCGCAGCATCTTGCCCAAGCCTATGGCGTTCGCGCCACGGTCGCCGAGATAGAGGGTCGTCCGGTTGTTCTCCCAATCGAGCCGCTGCCGTGACACTATATAGGGCTCAATTGAGTCCTCTTGGTTGCGCGGTAGCGGGGAGAACGCGTGCGGCTGTTTCGGCGACAGGCTCGGGTCAATCTTGCCCTTCAGGGCGGCGGCGCGCACGGCGCCTTCACCTGGGGTGTGCTCGATCGGCTGCTCGAGGACGAGGAGCTCAAGATCTGCTGGGTCAGCGCGACGAGTGCCGGCGCCGTCAATGCTGTCGCGCTCGCCTCCGGTCTGCTCGGCGGCGACAGGCGGGCGGCGCGCGCCAAGCTGCGTAGCGTCTGGGAGGCCGTGCACAAGGCGGGCGTGCCCGATCTGTTGCGCCTCAATCCCTTTCTTTTCGGCCTGAGCCGCGCTCCGCAGCTCGCGCACGTGGCGAGCCTCTGGTCTCCCTATGAGTTCAATCCATTGGGGTTCGACCCCCTGCGCCGGCTGCTCACGGATGCGATCGATTTTGCCAAGCTGCGCGAGAGCTCGCCGGTGGAGCTGCTGATCGCCGCGACCGAGGTGGCGAGCGGGCGCGCCCGCATCTTCCGCGGCGAGGAGGTCACGGTCGACGCGGTGCTGGCCTCCGCCTGCCTGCCGGCGCTGCATCACGCCGTGGAGATCGAGGGCGTAGCCTACTGGGACGGCGGATTCTCTGCCAACCCCGACCTGCGCACCGTCGCCATGGAGAGCCCGGTCGAGGACACGCTGATCGTGCAGATCAACCCGCTGGTGCGCCACGGGCTGCCGACCGGCGTGCGCGAGATCGCGCTGCACGCCAACCGGCTCGCGTTCAACGCGCCGCTCGTCCGCGATGTTGAACTTGTGGAAACTGTGCGTGAATGCTCCAAGCGCTGGCTCGGGGGCGCGCGCGGCCGTTACGGCCGGCTGGCGACGCATCGCTTCCACTTGATCGAGGCCGGCCGCTACACCAGCGCGCTGAGCCCCGACAGCACGCTGAAGCCGGATTGGGCCATGCTTAATTACTTGTTTAGCGCGGGCCGCGACGAGACCGACAAATGGCTGAGCCTCAACCGCAATAGCATCGGCCATCGGTCGAGCGTCGACCTGAAGGCGCGGTTCCTGACGCCGGAGCGTCCGCGGGCGGCCGCGGTGTCTGCTATGACGGCTGCGACATCGTTACGCAAACTTGCAGCTGCCAGCGATATTCCCAAAAGAATATAGCGCTCGACTGTGATGGCCGAGCCTATCTATCATCGAGGCTTCCGATCGACAGGGGAGCCATCCGATGTTTCCGACGCGACGTGAGTTGACGAAATCATTCCTACTCCCACTGCTGAGCTTCGTGCTCATGTCCTCGCTCGCGCTGCCGTTGGCTCGCGCCGAGGAGAAGCCTGCCGCCGCTCCGGCCGCCGCAGCCGACGCGGGCGCACCCATCGCCGCCGCCGCGAGCCTGCGCTACGCGCTCGACGAGATAGCGGCGCAATTCGAGAAGAAAACGGGGCAGAAAGTGCGTATCACCTACGGTGCGACGGGCAACCTCGTGCAGCAGATCGAGAAGGCCGCGCCGTTCCAGGTGCTGTTTGCCGCCGACGACAAGAGCGTCAAGAAGCTCGCGTCCGAGAATCTGACCGAAGGCGCGCCCGTCATCTTCGCGCGCGGACGCATTAGCATCGTCGCGCCCAAGGGCTCGCCCGTTGCGATCGACGGTGAGTTGAAGGGCCTCGGCGATGCGCTGGCGGCCGGAAAGGTCGCGCACTTCGCCATCGCCAATCCGGACGTAGCGCCCTATGGCGTCGCCGCGCGCGAGACGCTGCAGAAGGCGGGGCTGTGGGACAAGCTCACCGGCAAGATCGTGCTCGGCGAGAACGTCGGTCAGGCAGCCCAGTTCGCTACCACCGGCGCGGCCGAAGCCGGCATCATCGCGCATTCGCTCGCGCTCTCGGCCGAGATGGCGCCCAAGATCATGGCGGCGCTCATTCCGGAGTCCTGGCACAAGCCGATCGAGCACGGCATGGCCGTCATCAAGGGGGCCGGAGCGCCCGCAAAAGCGTTCGCCGACTACGTCAAGGGCAGCGAGGCGCGCGCGATCCTGGAGAAGAACGGCTTCTCCGTACCGGGGGCCTGAGGCAGAGCCGACATGGATTGGACCGCCTTCTCGCTATCGCTCAAGCTCGCGTTCTGGACGTGCGTTCTGATCCTCCCCGTCGCGGTCGTGCTCGCAAGGGCGCTGGCGTGGGGGCGGTTCGCGGGCAAGAGCCTCGTGGAGGCGGTCGTCATGCTGCCGCTGGTGCTGCCACCGACGGTGCTCGGCTTCTACCTGCTCTCGGCCTTCTCGCCAGCTTCGGGCTTCGGCGCGTTCCTGAAGTGGGTTTTCGGCGTGCCGTTGGTGTTCAGCTTTCCCGGCATTCTGGTGGCCTCCATTATCATCAACCTGCCGTTCGCGGTGCAGCCGATCCAGCGCGCGTTCGAGGCCATTCCCCGCAACGTGCGCGAGGCGGCCTTCGTGAGCGGGCTGTCACGCATGGCGACCACGCGCTACGTCGAGCTGCCGCTTGCGTGGCCCGGCATTGTCTCGGCCATTGCGCTCGTGGTGGCGCACACGCTGGGCGAGTTTGGCGTCATCCTGATGATCGGCGGCAGCATTCCCGGTGAGACGCGCGTGCTGTCCATCTCGATCTACGACCGCGTGCAGGCGTTCCGCTCGGAAGACGCGGCCATTATGTCGGCGGCGCTGCTCGCCTTCTCGCTGGTGGCGATCGCGCTTGTGCACGTGCTGGCACGGGTGCGACGCTGACCTCCATGGTGCGCGAGCCAGCAAGCTTGAGCGTTGCGCTGTCGCAGGCGGGGCCGATTGCGCTCGACGTGGACATCGCGTGCGGCCCGAGCGAGCTCCTCGCATTGGTTGGCCCGTCGGGAGCGGGCAAGACGACGGTTTTGCGCGCCGTAGCGGGCCTCCACCGGCCGGCCGCAGGCCGCATTGTCGCGGGCCCCGATGTCTGGTTCGACGGCGCCTTCGGCATCATGGTGCCACCGCAGGCGCGCGCCGTCGGGCTCGTGTTCCAAGATTATGCGCTCTTTCCGCATCTCTCGGCGCTCGACAACGTGCGGCTTGCCATGCGCCACGTCGCCGAGCCCGAGCGCACCGCCGTCGCGGCCTCACTACTGGTGCGTTTGCACCTCGACGGTCTCGAGGCGCGCAAGCCCGATCAGCTCTCGGGCGGCCAGCGCCAGCGCGTAGCGCTTGCCCGCGCGCTTGCCCGCGATCCGAAAGCACTGCTGCTCGATGAGCCGTTCTCGGCCGTCGACCGCATGACGCGCGAGCCGCTGAAGGAGGAGCTGGCTGGTCTGCGGCGCTCGCTCGCAATCCCGATCATCCTCGTCACCCACGATCTCGAGGAGGCGCAGGCGCTCGCCGACCGCATCTGCGTTATTGACCGTGGCCGCACGCTGCAGACGGGGACGCCGGAGGATGTGCGCTTGCGGCCGGTCAGCGCGCTCGTCGCGCGGCTCACCGGCCAGACCAATCTCTTTGCCGGAGAGGTCGAGCGAGTCTCGGCGGGGGGACAGCCGGGGCGCATTCGCTGGGGTGGACGCTGCCTCGATGTGGCGGACACGGGGAAGATGCGGACGGGCGCGCGCGTCACCTGGCTCGTGGCCTCCGACTATGTCGTGCTCGTCGATCCGGCCAATGAGGGCGAGGCCAACGTGGTGCACGGTCGACTGACCGACGTGACGCGTCTCGGCGAGCGCACGGCGCTGTCGCTGCGCGTCGATGCGGATGGCGACGCGCCGCTCCGCTTCACCATGGCGACGCGGGATGCCCGCAATCACGGGTTCGAGGTCGGGCGCCCTTTGAACGTGCGCCTCCTACCCGAAGGTATCCACCTGATGCCTTCCGTGCGCTGACCTCTGCAACCGCGGTCGTGTTGACCCCAACCGTTTAGCAAATGGTGGGTCCTGATAGTTTGAAGACAAACTGTTAAGCGTGCGCTTACTCGAGCGGGATAAGACTTTCGGGCGTATCGCCGCCGAGAGGGCTCTTCTTGTCCACGACCTCCCATAAATCGCAACGGGAAAAGCCAAGCAGGTCGAACCCGCACGATGTCCGGTCCGGGCCCGAGGCCGCGGGCGCGGGAGAGGAACCGCTCGCCGCTCTCACACGCGTAATCGCGGCGCTTCAACCCGATACCGATCTCATCCTCGAGCAGAAAAAGCAGCTCGAGGAGCTGAACAACCGCTTCGAGGTCGCGCTCAACAACATGGGCCGTGGCCTTTCGATGTTCGATGCCCAGGCACGCTTGATTGTGTGCAACAAGCTCTATCGCGAAATTTATCAATTGCCCGATGAGCTCACTCGGCCGGGCACGACACTGGCGGAGATCGTGCGTCATCACGTCAAAATGGAGACGGGCCACGACGATCCTGCGGACGTTGAAAAGCAGCGTAAGTGGATCGAGAACCACGTGGCGGAGCTGACGCGCGGAAAGTCATTCTCGCACACGCAGCACCTCAAGAGCGGCCGCATCGTCCTGGTCAGCAACCAACCTCTCGTCGGCGGCGGATGGGTCGATATTCAAGAGGACATCACCGAAAAGCGCCTCGCCGAACAGAAAATCGATTGGTTGGCGCGTCATGATACGTTGACCGAGATCGCCAACCGGCACCACTTCCGCGAGCAGCTCGAGAACTGGTTCAGCGCACTTCGAGCCGGAGGCGGCTTTGCCTTGCATTGGATCGATCTCGACCACTTCAAGGAAGTCAATGACACCCTCGGGCATCCCGTCGGCGACGCCCTGCTGAAGAGTGTCGCCAAGCGCCTACGCAAGAGTCTTCGCGGTCCCGATCTCGTAGCGCGGCTCGGCGGCGACGAGTTTGCGGTCCTACAGGCGGGCGCAGTGTGCGAGGCCGACGCGACCAAGCTAGCCAAGCGCCTGCTGCATGCGCTCGCCGAGCCGCACCACGTGCTCGGGCACAAGGTCACTGCCGCTGCGAGCATCGGCATCGCGCTGGCACCCCAACACGGCTCCGATCCCGCGGAGCTCATGAAGCACGCCGACTTGGCGCTCTATGCGGCAAAGACCTCGGGCCGCTGTACCTATATGTTCTTCCGCAGCGAGCACATCAACAAGTCAGGCGATCGCCACCAGCTCGAGAAGGACCTGCAGAAGGCGCAAGCGAAGGGTGAGCTGGAGATGCACTACCAGCCCATCGTGAATCTCGAGCAAGGGGGCGTGACCAGCTTCGAGGCCCTGATGCGCTGGCATCATCCGGAGCGCGGGTTGATTGAGCCGGGCGAGTTTATTCCCGTCGCCGAAGAGACGGGCCTCATTGTTGAGATGGGCGAGTGGGCCCTGCGACAAGCGTGCAGGGAAGCAACCACTTGGCCTGAGCACGTCAAGGTGACGGTCAATCTGTCGTCGATTCAGTTTGCGAACGGCGACGTGTACAAAGCCGTGAAGAAGGCCCTCGACGAAACCGGATTGAAACCGAACCGCCTTGAGCTCGAGATCACGGAATCGGTGCTCTTGCGTGACGAGGCCGAGGTTCAGGATGTGCTGCACAAGCTCCGGGATCTCGGCGTAAAGATCGCCCTCGATGACTTCGGTACGGCCTACGCCTCTCTCAGCTACCTGCGCAGCTTCCC
>CAXMLT010000117.1:0-1544 GCA_964194245.1 uncultured Hyphomicrobium sp. | reverse complement strand
TCTCGTCCTCCGGCAGGATTACCGGCTCGCCCAGCGCCAACACCCTGCAATACTGCGTCGCCAGCACCTCGACCTCCTGCGCGAGCTCGAGCGCGGCGGGAAGCGTCGCGCCAATAGCGATCTGGCCGTGGTTCGCCATCAGGCAGGCGTTGCGGTGAAATAGGCCCTTCGCCACGTAGCGCGCCAGCTCCTGGGTGCCGAAGGTGTCGTAGGGCACGAGCGGGATGTCGCTGCCGCCGGCCACCGCCACCATATAGTGGAACGCCGGAATCGCTTTGTGCGCGCACGCGAGCACCGTGGCATTGAGCGAATGCGTGTGCACGACCGCGTTCATATCCGGGCGCGCGCGGTAGGCGGCGAGATGGAAGCGCCACTCGCTCGACGGCTTCTTCGCTTTCTTGTCGGGCACCTCGCCCTTGGCGTCGACGAAGACGACGTCGTGCAGGCCGATGGCGTCGTAGGCCATGCCCGTCGGCGTAATGAGCATCCCCGTCTTCCAGCGACAGGAGACGTTGCCGGAGCGGCCGGGCGAGAGGCCGGAGCGGCTCATCGCGAGCGCGGTCTCGATGACGGCGCGGCGCGCGTCCCGCTCCGCCCGCTTCATCTTCTCGGCCTTGGCGCCTTTGGCTTTGCCACCCACGACGCGACGCTCCGCAACAAGGTTGTAGGAGCTATGTGCCACAAGTTCTTTTGCGGATCATGAACATATGCCGGTGGTGCATGTCCGAACGCACGCAGGTATGCACCGCGACCGGGATAACCGCTATTTTTCAGCGTGCTCGGGGTAGAGCGAGAGCAATCCCTCGCGCGTCGCCGGGCATACACCCCGCTCGGTGACGAAGCCGGTGACGAGCCGCGCCGGCGTCACGTCGAAGGCAGGGTTGCCGGCGGGCGAGCCGGGTGCGGCGATCTCCACCGTGACGACGGAGCCGTCGGGCAGGCGCCCCGGCATCTTCAGGACCTCGTCCCCCGAGCGCTCCTCGATGGGGATCGACGAGCCGCTATCGAGCGTCCAGTCGATGGTCGAGTGCGGCAGCGCCACGTAGAACGGCAGATCGTTGTCGGCCGCGGCAAGCGCTTTCAGGTAGGTGCCGATCTTGTTGGCGACGTCGCCGTTCGCCGCCACCCGGTCGGTGCCGACGATGACGAGATCGACCTCCCCGTGCTGCATCAGGTGTCCACCCGCATTGTCGACGACGATCGTGTGCGGCACGCCGTGGCTGCCGAGCTCAAACGCGGTGAGCGACGCGCCCTGGTTGCGCGGACGCGTCTCGTCGACCCAAACATGCACGGGGATGCCGGCGTCGTGCGCCTGGTAAATGGGCGAGGTCGCGGTGCCCCAGTCGACGCACGCGAGCCAGCCGGCGTTGCAGTGGGTGAGCACCTTGACCGGCTCGCCCGGCGCCTTCCTCGCGGCGATGTCGCGGATGATCTTAAGGCCGTGCTCGCCGATGCGGCGGCAGGTCTCGACGTCCTCGTCGCAGATCTCGGCCGCGCGCCTGTAGGCGGCCGCGACGCGCTCGAAGTGCGGCAGGTTCTGCACC
>CAXMLT010000116.1:0-5334 GCA_964194245.1 uncultured Hyphomicrobium sp. | reverse complement strand
CGCGCCAACAACGCGCAAAGCCTTGTATTCGGCGCTCGCCTTGTCGGGCAGGTGCGTGAGAATGACACCGGTTTGCTCTTCGGCAGAGACCGCGGCGAGGCCGAACGCCGCCAGCAGGCCAAGACCGAAAGCCGCGAGTATTGCGGATGTGCGAGGACGGCTGCACTGCATGTCGATCACCGCTGGGAAAATCGGGTCCGAAACAACACGGGCCCCCCGGGCTGGCGCTCGAGGGGCCTCTCGTTAGGCGAGATCAGCCCTTGCTGGCCTTGGCCTTCATGTCGGCGAGAATGCCGTCCCAAACACCATGCGGCGAGAAGCTGTCGCCCGCGGTGCAGGAGTTGTAGGCGTCGAGCGACTTGCGCACGGCGTCGGCGAGCTCGTAGCCGCTCATCTTGTTGACGTAGGTCGACATCTGGCCGAGGAACGTCTTGTAGCCGCCGTTGCAGTCCTCTTTGGCGAGCACTGGTGTCACGCCGGCAAGAATGGCGGCGGTGAGCGCGGCAATCGCAAGCTTCGTCATCTTTGTCTCCTGGGAGTTGGAGGGTGCAGATCATCCGTCGCGTTTAGCTGCGACGGCATTCGGGCATGTGTCGAACGAACGATCGGCGCGTCGACCCAGGCTGAAAATCGATTGGGTCGGGCGATCAGCCGCTTCGCAGTCGGGGGACTTCCCAATCGACATGGACGGCGCTCCGAACGGTCCCATCAACGTCGGGAACTTTAGAATTCCCGCAACGATCAGCCCGCAAATTGAATTAATGACACCGAGAAGTCAGGGACCTGCGGGCAGCTTCAAGCCCCTGACCACCGCAAGATGGCGCAGGCCGAGACGCTTCTGAAATATCGATTGGGTCGGGAATCGATAGCCTCAGGCTATCGGGGCCTAAAGGTAGATCTCGGCGAGATCGATGCTGGAATCCCGCCCCACGCGGTCGAAATTCAGCTCCAGCCACTCGTCCGCCCGCTGCCGCCCCGTGTCGCGCAGCTTGCACAGGAAGTCCCAGTCCGGGTTGAGCTTGGTGGCAACGCCGAGCTGCGCCATCTCCGCATCGTCGCGGATCGAGTGCATGCGCATGCGGTTGTACTTCGTGCTATCGAGCGCACCCTCGTCGATCAGCCGCGTGACGAACTCGACGGCGCGCATCTCGCGCATGAGCGAGGAATTGAAGCTGATCTCGTTCATGCGATCGAAGATCTCGGGCGCGCTCTTGGGCAGCTTTGAGCGCTCGATGGGGTTGATGTGGACGATAATCACGTCTTTCGAGGCGCCGTGATAGATCAACGGGAAGATGGCGGGATTGCCCATGAAGCCGCCGTCCCAGTAGGCCTCGCCATCGATCTCGACCGCCTGAAACACCTGCGGCAGGCAAGCGGAGGCTAGCACGGCGTCGACGCAGAGGTCCCTGTTCTCGAATACCTTGATCTTGCCGGTGCGCACGTTGGTGGCGCTCAAGAAGACGCGCGTCGCCCGCTCGTTGCGCGCAAGCGCGTCGAAGTCGATGAGCTTGAGCAGCACGTCCTTAAGCGGATTGAGGTTGAAGGGATTGAGCTGATAGGGCGAGAACATGTGCGTCATCAATTGGAACGCGTGGTAGGTCGGCGAGAAGTCGGCCTGGACGCCGTACATCTGCAGCCACCGCTCCCACGGCAGCGTGCGCAGCGGGCTGTAAAGCTCTCCCGCGCGCGAAATCTCAGACCAGAATTCGTTGAGCTTCTCGCGCGCCCCGGCGCTGCCCCCGAGCGAGACCCCGTGCGCGACGACAACAGCATTCATGGCGCCCGCGCTCGTCGCGCTGATCGCTTCGATCGTGAGCCGCTCGTCCTCCAGGATGCGGTCGAGCACGCCCCAGGCGAAGGCGCCGTGCGCGCCCCCGCCCTGCAGTGCGATGTTGACCGGCTTCTGGTTGCGGTTCACGCGAGACATCGGTTGGGGTCGTTTCGGCTCCTGAATGGTCATTGTGCCGTCCAGCCGCCCTCGATGGTGCGTAGCGGGGTTCCGAAACGTGGCGGCTGCCTCCTGCCCTTTTACACCACGGCAGCAGCAATAGGGCGAGTAGACGAGCCCGGCGCGGTAAATGATTTCGCCTGGCCGCACTTTGCGGCGCCCGTCGCCCCCGAGTATGCTGCCCGGCGCGGCGCCTAACGGCGCCGCACTGGTCTTTCGGCTCGGGAGCTTCCATGCGCGCGCGCTACGCTCTGATAATCGCGGTGCTCTGCGTCGCCGCGCTCGCTGTCGCGCAGGACCAGCGCGCACCTTGGCCGAGCGAGTACTTCAATCCAAAGCCGCCCGCAAACACTGCCGGCGACTTCGACTACTACGCGCTCGTCCTATCGTGGAGCCCGACGCATTGCATCGCGAGCGAAGGCGACCGCGACGAGATGCAATGCGAGCGCCGCGACGGCCAGCGCTACGGCTTCGTCGTGCACGGGCTGTGGCCGCAATTCGAAAAAGGCTATCCCGAGCGCTGCCGTACCGCCTGGCGCCCGTTCGTGCCGGAGGACGTCATCGCCAGCATGCGCGATATCATGCCGAGCCGTAACCTCGTCATCCATGAGTACAAGGCGCACGGCACCTGCTCGGGCCTGCAGCCGGCGCCGTATTTCGCGCTGGCACGGCGCGCGTTCGCGAGCATCCGCATCCCCGACCGCTACCAGAATCCGTTCGAGCCTCAGTACGTGTCCGCGCGCGAGCTCGAGGGCGATCTGCTGCGCGCCAACCCGCAGCTCAGGCCCGAAATGATTGCGGTAAGCTGCGGCGGGCCCGGCAACCGGCTGATCGACGTGCGCATCTGCCTCACCAAGAACGGCGGCCCACGCCCCTGCGGCAAGAACGAGAATCAGATGCGTCTCTGCCGCGCCGACCAGGTTCTTCTGCCGCCCGTGCGCTCGACCAAGCGGCTCGATACAGGGCTCAATCCCAAAGCCAAGGAAGACAAGCCGTTGCCAAAGCCGCGCCTCATCGAAAGCCCGAGCGCGCAGTAGCCTCGGGGCGGCGACCGGCGCCATAGCAAAACCTGTGGATATCGGCGCGGCGCCTGAGACCTGCCCTAGTGCCGCCTTGCCGCCCGAGCAGCCGCTTCGCAAACTGTCCCTGTGATTCCAGCGGGGGCGGGGTCGGCAATGGCCGCGGCGACGATCGAACGAGAGCGCTATCGCGAGGCCTTGGGGCCTGCTGCCGCGAAGGCCACCGGCTTCATCCCACGCCGGCGGAGCTATCGCACCGCGCTTCTCTGGGCCGCAGGTGGCTTCCTCGCCGGCGCGCTTTTCTGGTACGCGGTCGGATTCTGGAGGTTCGTCTCCGACGTTGTCCTCGATCCGGCACCAACTGCGCCGGCGGAGATGACGGCCGTTGCCCCGCCAAGCCAGGTCTCACTGCCGACGATCTATCTCGTCGATCCGGCCAACTGCACTGCGCTCATCCTCGACCGCAAGACCAACAGCACCGTCATGCAACCGTGCCCGCAAGAGGGGCTCGCCTTGCGGCTCGAGGCCAATAGCGAGCGCGAGAGCCTCGCGGTGGTCGGCGATCCGGCGATAATGCCGACGCGTTACCGGGCGGATTGACGGGGTTCTCAGCGGATCACGTCAGGCGATCTTGCGCACGCGCTCTGAGCGCCACGCCGCCGGCGCTCCTGTGACGTAGCCGAGGCCCGACTCCGCCGCGACGCTGTCGAGCGTCGTCGGATCGAGGCTCCAGCGGTTGGCGAGCCGCATCACGTGCTCCTCCGTCGGGTGCAGGATCATCTCGCCGCCCGCGTCGCCTTTGCGCCCCTGCACGCCGCGCAGCTCGAACAGCCTGAGGCGCAGGCCCCGCTCCTCCTTGGTGGTGCGCCCCTTGTTCCAGACGATGCCCTCGTCCGTCACCGCGAACGCGCGCACGAGCCGCCCGTCGCGCACGCGCGCCCAGGCGTAGAAGTCGATCGGCGGATAACTGAAGAAATACTGCACCTCTGGAAAGCGACCGCCGAGGTCGACAAGCAGCGGCGTGCACTTATCGACGAAGCCGCGCCCCACGGGGTGCGGCAAGGGCAGCCCCACGACAAAGGTCCAGTCGCCGACGGGAGGCGTGACGAACAGGTGCGAGGCGCCGAGCCGCGCGTCGTAGACGGTGCCGATGCCAGAATCCCAGTTGCACGGCACGGGCTCGACAAGGCGCAGCGCCTCGATGACCGCGGCGGAGCTGCGCGTGCGGATGGCGAGCCAGGCCATTCCGTAGCCGAAGGCGCAGGGGCGATCGGGGCTCGTGCTGAAATGAACCTCCTGTGGCGCTGACTGTCGCGCGAGCCAGAAGGCCGCGTAAACAGTGAAAGCGATCATGGCGACGACGATGAAGACCACGGCCCCGCCTGTCCCGAAAGTGGTGGCGTTTTATGCGGTGGTTCGCTGCCGCGCGGCAAGGCACGGGCGCCGAGAGCTGGGGAAAACGGGCGAGCGGGCGGCCCTCGGATATTCGCGGACTCGCCGCTGTGGAGGCCGCCCAAAACGGAAACGAGGCCAGCTCGCGTCACCGGCGGCAGCGGGGTAGCCCGTCGGACGCCGCAAAGCTGGCCTCTGGCCTCGCGGAACGCGCCATATGAGGGCGATTGACGCGCTCTGCGCCTTGGCCGCCCAGATGCCACCGCTGCGGAAAGTAAGCGGGACTGACGAGCGGCCAATGCCAATGTTCCGCGCGCGTAGCGATAGCGGAGGTGTATGACACCCATATGATATCGACGGCCTAGATCCGGCTGGACCCGCCGATTGGGCCTTTTCGACGGTCAGAGTACCCTCCCGCCGGCCCAAAACCCCGTCCATCGATCAAGAACGCTTCGACTTCGCGAACGACGCTCATGTCATGAGCTGCGGGTGAGTTTCCAAGAGATTGCCGGGTCGGCACGCCGCCGGCCTTCGGTGTCTTACAAACGAAATCGGGAGCCGCGAAGGCTCCCGATCCGACCAATCAGTTTTGGCAAATCTAGTGCGCGAAGGCGATGGGAATGACCACGTCGGCGCCGAATGTGGCTTGCCAGTGTGAAGTACCGTCGTCAAACGGTGTGGTGTGGCTGGACCAGTCCCAACGGGCCTCGGGGCGAACGACCATGCCTTCGAGCGACTTCGGCACCTCCGGCTTCCAGTTCAAGGCAATGGTCTCATCATAGTAGTTGGTACCCTGCAACGGTTGGCCTGGTATGATGGGCACGAAAAACTGGGGTGAGCCATTATTAAAGCAGCCGTTCTGCTGTCCTTCTTCGGACTTCACGAAGTCGAGATTGCCAGGGCAAGCGGAGACGAAGGCGCCGTTATTATCGCGCCACCACTCGCTGCGCAGGCCGATCGATACGTTATCCGTCA
>CAXMLT010000115.1:0-4135 GCA_964194245.1 uncultured Hyphomicrobium sp. | reverse complement strand
TGAGGCTCGGCGTCCCCAAATTGGCGGGCGGCGTCGAGATGCCGGCCGGGGGAAAGTGGGCGCCCACCCGCGGCACCCAACCACCACCTCCAGATTTCTTATCAAGATCAGGTCCATTTTCCGGCGCGGCGGCTTCGGGCGCCGGCGTCACGGGCTCCGCGGTGGGCGGTGGAGGGGCGGGCTCGGCCTCCACTTTTTTCTGCGCGGGGAGCGCATCATCCGGCGGCGCAGCGCCGACGCCCTGGTCCGTCGCGTCGGCCGGTGGCGCTTGCTCCGTGGTCTCTGCCGGCGCAGCGGGAGCTTCCGTCGGTTCAGTCGTCGACGGAGCTGCCGGAGCCTCGGTCGAAGGAGCCTCGGCCGCAGGTGCTTCGGCCGGTGCCGGAGCCATCGGAGCCGCAGGTGCGTCGCCAGGCTTATCGGCTAGGCGCTTGGCCTTTTTGGCATGATGTGCGTTGTCGTCACCGTCCTTCGCTTGCCCCTCCGCCGGCGCTCCCGGCGTGGCTTCCTGCGTGGCTCCGGCTGGCGTTTCTTCCTTCCCGGCTCCGACCTTGGTCTCCGCCGGAGCGGCAGGCACGTTGGCGCGCAGATCGGCCGCGCGCTTTGCCAGCGGCGCCGCATCTGCCGTGCGACCCTGCCTCACGTAAAGGCTGCTGAGATTATCGAGCGCCTGCGCGATCTCGCCGTTGTCCGGCTTCTTCGCTTTCTCGTGGATGGTGATCGCGCGCTTCAGAAGCGGTTCGGCCTCGGCGAACTTGTTCTGTGCGCCATAGATGTCGGCGAGCGTCGTCAGCGCCGCCGCCGTCTGTGGATCGTTGGGCCCATAGCGCTTCTCAGTCAGCTTCACGACGCGCTGTTGCGCGGTAGCCGCCTCGGCATATTTGCCGGCGGCGCGGAGCTGGTCGACCTTCTTCTTGGCCGCGTCGATCTCGGCCTGGCTCGCCTTGGCTGCACGCTGCTTCTGGCGCGCGCGGTCGGTCGCCTCGCTATCGCCATAGCTTTGCCATGGCGGCCACGCCGCCTGTGCCCGCGCCACGTCCGTAACAACGGCGGTCAGCAGGGTTGCGAGCAGCATGGAAACGGCCAGAGAAACGGCCGGCCTCGTCCGTCGACGCCTCGACATTCTCGTCCCTCACCCAAAGCCCGGCGCAACCTGCCTATAATCTGTGGCTACGTCAGGGCTACAAGATGTAGCGCCCACAGCCGCGCTTCCCCGTGGTTAGCCGCCGCAGAAGGCGCGCTCCCCCAGCCAGAACGCGGCGTGCCATTGCCCCGCCAGCTGTGGCACAGCCATGACCACTTGCCGAACGGGATTCGCTCCCGTTATCACGGGCTTGCCGATCAAAGGACGTTTTTATGCAAAGGCCCGCGGCCGCTTTGACCATCGAAGACTACGCCGCCGGCGTACGCGCAGGCGACCGTGCCATGCTGGCGCGCGCCATCACGCTTGTGGAAAGCACCAAGCCCGAGCACGCCGCACTGGCCCAGCGGCTCCTGCAAGCGCTGCTGCCGTCGACGGGGGAGGCCCTGCGCCTCGGCGTAACCGGCGTGCCGGGAGTGGGCAAATCCACGACCATCGACCAGCTCGGCATGAACCTGATCGCCGCCGGCCATCACGTCGCGGTGCTCGCCGTCGACCCGACGTCCAAGCGCACGGGCGGATCGATCCTCGGCGACAAGACCCGCATGAGCCGGCTCGCGCAGGAGCCGCGCGCGTTCATCCGTCCTTCGCCCACCTCGGGGACTCTCGGCGGGGTAACGCGCAAGACGCGCGAAACCATGGAGCTGTGCGAGGCCGCCGGCTTCGACGTCATCATCGTGGAGACGGTCGGTGTCGGCCAGTCGGAGGTGGCGGTCGCCGACATGGTCGACTTCTTCCTCGTGCTGCTGCTCGCCGGCGGCGGCGACGACCTTCAGGGGATAAAGAAGGGTATCATCGAGATCGCCGACATGATCGCCATCAACAAGGCGGACGGCGACAACGTCATCCGCGCGGAGCGGGCGGCGGCGGAGTATCGCGCGGCGTTGCAGATCCTCACGCCGCAGTCGGCAACATGGTCGCCGCCGGTCCTCACCGTCTCGGGCCAAAGCAACGGCGGGCTCGACACGGCGTGGGGCAAGATCGCCGAGCACCGCCGAAAGATGACGGCGACCGGCGAGTTCGCGCTGCGCCGTCAACGCCAGGCGGTGGCTTGGATGCACGACATGCTGAGCGACCGCGTCATGGCGAGCGTGAAAGCCAACGCGCGCGTCGCGCAGCGCCTACCCCTGCTCGAAGCAGAGGTGCGGGCTGGACGGCTGGTGCCGACGGTCGCGGTGGACGAGATCCTGGAGATGATCGCCAATGCCGCCAACTGAACCGGTCGCAGGCGAGGATCGCGCCGCTCTGGCACCCGCGCGGCCCGTGGTCCTGTTGACCGGCTTCGGACCGTTTCCGGGCGTGCCGGAAAATGCCACGGCGCTGCTCGTGCCACGGCTCGCCCAGGCCGTGCGCGATCTTCACCCGGATTACGAGGTCGTCGCCGCGATCCTCCCGACCGAATGGATCGCCGCGCCGCAGAAGGTCGGGGATCTTCTTGCGCGTCCCGGCACGGTTCTGGCGCTGCACTTCGGCGTGTCGCGGCAGGTCGACGGCTTCCAGATCGAGCTCGTCGGCCGCAACGCGTGCAGGGCCGTGGCCGACGCGGCCGGTCGCATGCCGGCGGGAAATTGCCTGCTCGACGAGGGCCCCCCTCACCTTGAGTGCTCGCTGCCGGTCGAACGCATCCTTCAACGCCTCACCCAGCTCGGCGTGCCGGTCCGCACCTCCACCGACGCCGGCGGCTTTCTCTGCAACGCGCTGCTTTATCATTCGCTCGGCGTCGCGGGCACGCTGAAGAAGCCCCACCTCGTCGGCTTCGTGCACCTGCCGGCCGAACTCGTGGGCTACGGCACGGACGGCTTGGCACCGCACCCGGACTGCCGGCTCGATTGGCGCGGGGCCATGGCCGGGAGCGTCGAAATCGTCGCCGCGTGCCTCGAAAGCCTTGGCTCCGCGCCGCCGGTAAAGGACGGTTAACCGGCCGTGGCCTCAGACTTGCTTTGCACCACTCAAAGCGAGCCCGAGGATCCATGCCCATCGACCGCCGCAGCATCCTTTCGGGGAGCATCGTCGTCGGACTGACCGGCGCCGCCGCGGCCAACCCCGGCCCGCGTTCCGAGCGCCAGACCGCACGCGTTGCCGCTGCCGAAGTGCCGTCGGCCGCAGAGCTTGGGCTCAAGCCAGGCGCCGCCCAAGACCAATCGGCCGCCCTCCAGGCCGCCATCGACCAAACCACCAACCGCGGCGCGCCCCTGCTGCTGCCGCCGGGCCGCTTTCGCACCGGCCGGCTGCAGCTACGCTCCGGCACACGCATCATCGGCACCGCGCGCACAACGACGCTCGAGTTCGTCGGCGGAGAAGCGTTTCTCGTCGGCGAAGGCGATGGCATCGCGCTCGAAGGTCTCGTGCTCGACGGCGCCTACCAGACGCTCGACATCGGACAAGCGAACGCGCTCGTGAGCCTGAAGAAGAGCCGAGGGCTCGCGCTGCGCGATCTCGAGATCACCCGCAGCACCGTCAACGGCGTCACGCTCGAAGGCTGCGCCGGCGTCGTCAGCGACTGCACCATCACGGCCGCGCTCATGGCGGGGCTGCACAGCCTCGATGCGACGGCGCTCCAAATCCTGCACAACCACGTTGCCGACTGCGCTAACAACGGCATCCAGGTCTGGCGCTCGGAGGCGGGAGAGGACGGCAGCGTCGTCGCCGGCAACCGCATCGAGCGCATTCGCGCCGACGGCGGCGGCACCGGCCAGAACGGCAACGGGGTCAACGCGTTCCGCGCCGGCAGCGTGCTCGTTACCGGCAACCGCATCACTGACTGCGCCTACTCCGCGATTCGCGGCAACTCGGCGTCCGACATCCAGATCCTCGGCAATTCGTGCGCGCGCCTGGGCGAGGTCGCGCTCTACGCGGAGTTCGCCTTCCAGGGCGCGCTCATCGCCAACAATCTCGTCGACACGGCCGCCACCGGCATCTCGGTCACCAACTTCAACGAAGGCGGCCGGCTCGCGGTCGTGCAGGGCAACATCCTGCGCAACCTGTTCCGCCGCGAGC
>CAXMLT010000114.1:0-5656 GCA_964194245.1 uncultured Hyphomicrobium sp. | reverse complement strand
GCATCGCGCGCGATGCAGATCCGCCCGTCTCGTTGGCGGCACAGCATGGGATCATCGTCGTGCGCGCGCCCGACCGCGGCATGTCGTATCGACGCGATGCCGAAGTGGGCTTGAACGCGGCGCGTTGCTCGGCCACGCACTTCTGAGCGCGCGCTTAGACGCGCGTCCTCAATCGTGCATTACGGCCGGCATGCGCACGGCGCCAAATGATCGCCTTGCCAACTACTCTGCGAGCTCGAGCACGTCGCGCCGCAGACGCACGGCCGACGCCTGGGACGCGGGCGCGGCTTGCGCGGCCTCGTCCCTCATCTCGTTCCAGCGCTCATAACGGATGCCGGGAAAGATGATGACCTCGCACGACACCGCCCCCGCTGTGTCGCCGCTCTCGTGCCGTCGCAACTCCAGCTTACGGAATGTGAGTATCGTTGCCATGCAACTCCCCCGTGACATGGCGGTCCCCCGATCGCCGTCCGAGTGAGATTGGACTCCGACGGCTCGAATCAGAGCTTACAATCGAGCGATTCCAAGCGTTAATGGAAACTTATGCTCAGTTTAGGTTGCGTCGCCGCTGAGGCGCCGATCACACAGTCGGGGGCTCGAGCTGGTCGTCGAGGAAGGGGCGACCCTTGCGATCCTCGACCTCGATAAGCCAGAGATCGGAGTCAAAACCCGCCTCCCGCGCGAGAAAGGCGTCGGCCCCCGCCTCTGAAACCCCTTCGCGCGCAAGGCACGCCACCCATCGCCGGTCGCTCTCTGCTCCGGCAAGCCCGGCGGGCGCCGGGCCGAACACCAGGCAGGTGCCGTCGAGCCGGTTGACCTTGATGAAGATCGCGCCGGCGTCGTCGTCACCGTGCCGCACGACGACGACGGAGGCGCCTTCGCCGGCGCAGCGGCGAAGGTAGCCCTTTACCCAGAATTCGGTTCTGAGACGCATGGCGCGCACTGTAGGACCGGGCACGCGCCAGGCAAGGCGCATAAAGCGATAAGATGCCGCGCCCGCTGCGATCAGAGGCCCGCAGCGAGCTTTCCGTCTCCCGACACGCGTGCAAGCCTCGACACGAGCGGGCCCGATATGCGGCCCGTCTCCGGCAGCGCCTGATCGGCTTCGAAGGCGCGGATCGCGCGCATGGTCTCGGGCGACAGCTTGCCGGTGACGCGCCCCGGCTTGTAGCCGGCCTTCGCAAGCGAGGCCTGCACCGAGCGGATGACGTCGGCGGCCTCGTTGCTCTGCCCGTTGGAGCCGACGGTGCGGGCGCCGCGCGCGCCGTCGCCGAGGATGATCGCCTTGAGCAGGCGCTGGCTCGGCTTGCCGGTCATCGGCAGCGCGTGGTCGTACTCGAAGCCCATGATCGCCGCCCGCGTCATGAGGCTTTGGCTGCCGTCGGCGCTGCCGGTCTCGTAGCCGCGGACCTTGAGCTCGCGCTGCACGGCGCGCGTCACTTCGGTTGCACCGACAGCCGGCGTGGCGGTTGCTTCGGGTTTGCCGAAAGCCTCGAGCACACTGGGCTTCGTTGCCTCGGCGTTCGAGCGCGTGATCGAGCCGGTGTCGCCAAAGCCGGCGATCTGCGCGTCAGCCAGCCAGGTGTCGCCCTGGGCACCGGAGCTCTGAGCCGATCGCTCGCGCAGCAGAGGTTGCAGAAGCAAAAGGTTGGCTGCGAGCCCGCCGCTCAACAGAAAAAACGCTGCGAACTGCAGCTTTAGTCGACCACGCAGCATGGCTTACCCCTTACGCGCTGCTCACTACTGTAGGGGAATGTGCAGCCAATCGCGTAAACGAATCCTTAACTCTGGTTGACGAGGCGTTGACGCGGCAAGCCAGCGTTCCGCGCTTTCGCGACCTGAGCACGCGCGCGGAACGCACCGATGAATCTGGAGCAAACGCGATGCATACAATTTGCAACCAATTGGAGCCTAGTTTTGCGCTCAGGTGAGGCAGTTTTTTGAGATCGGCCTGCTAAGAAAGAACTTGATGAAATTCGGACGGGTCTAGTTGGAGCGTTCCCATGTCCCTCTTTCGCGTTGGCATTCTCGTCGCGGCCGTGGTGGCCGTGCTGCCGGCAGACCGCCAGCAGCAGGCTCACCTCTACGATCGCGCCGCCTCCGCCGTGCACTGGACGGCGACCTTCTGCGACCGCAACGGACAGACCTGCGCCCAGGCCGCCTCGCTCTGGTCGGCGTTCCTGACCAAGGCGCAGTTCGGCGCGCAGATGGCCTACGAGCTGGCGCAGAAGTATTCCAAGCCCGAGCCAGGGTATGCGGCGGCGCCGTCAGCGCTTTCGCCGGCGATCGACACGCTGTCACCCGAGGACCTCGAGCCGGCGTGGCGCGGCAGCGGCTCGCGCCGCGGCGCCTAACGGCTACCCGATCGCGCGGGGCACTGCTCCCGGCGCGCGCGCTGGCGCATGAACGCCCGTGCTTATTCGTCCCTTGCATACCCTCCCGTCCGCAACCTATGTGTTGGGTATGTCGACGCTCTCCGAGATCCGCTCCGATTTTGCCGTCCTCGACGACTGGGAGGACCGCTATCGCTACGTGATCGAGCTCGGGCGCGCACTTGCTCCCCTGCCGGAGCGACTGCGGACGGATGCCAACAAGGTCCGCGGCTGCGCCAGTCAGGTTTGGCTCGCAACCGACGTCGAGCCCGCGCGGGGCGGCCCGCACTTGTCGTTCGAGGGTGATAGTGACGCGCACATCGTGCGTGGGCTCATCGCCATCCTGTTCGCGATTTACGACGGCAAGCGCGCCGACGAGATCCTTGCGACCGATGCCAGTCCGATTTTCGGAGAGCTGGGGCTCAAGGAACATCTGACGCCGCAGCGCTCCAACGGCTTCGCCGCGATGGTCGCCCGCATCAAGGCCGACGCCAAGGCGGCGATGACCTCGAGCGCGCCGGCATAAGCGGCAATCACTCGGCGGGAATGTCGAACAGCGGGCGATAGTCGTCGCTGCCCCAATGACGCACGGCCCCCGCACGCGGAGAGGCTCCCGTGGCCGGCCCGATGCCGTAGTGGCGCGCGAGCCGCGTCAGCGCGAGCTGCAGCACCACCTTCCCCGCCCGCTGCGGCCAGCCGGCCGCGCGCTCGGCCTCCTCCAGACCCTTCAGGTGGCAGCACACGTCAATCAGCACGCCCGCAAGCTCCGGCCCGACCGCTGCGAGCGCACGGCGCACGCGCTCGCGCGCTCCGGCAATGTTCTCCTGCAGGTCGCCGTCTGAGGCGAGCGTCATGCCGGCGCGGCGGCGCCGCTGCGCGGGTGCCATCGCCGACCAGCTCATGGTGACGCGCGGCGTCATCTGCGCAAACCAGAAATCCGCGCGCAGACGCTCGCCCGCATCGAACTGCGCCTGCGAGATCAGCGCCTCGCCGTCGCGGTCCTTGCGCCGGCGCAGCCATGCGAGTGGGCTCTCGGCGGGATTGACGCTGGCGCTGGTAGGCGGCGACGCCACCTCGGGCTTTGAGCTTCCGGGCGGCATGCGGTGCGGGCTCACGAGGAGAGGTGCTGGCGGGCCGGAAGGCGTGTCGTTATGGCGGGGACCACCCATTCGAGCAGATCGAGCGCGCGGTCGAACAGGGGATCGTCGCGCCGGTCCTCGATCACGCAGCAGGCGTGCGCCACCGTCGTGCGGTCGCGGCCGAACAGACGGCCGGTGTCGGTGAGCGTCAGCCCGCACACGACGTGGGCGAGATACATGGCGACCTGGCGGGCGAGCGCGACCTTGGCGCGGCCCCGGGTTATGCGGCGCAGATCCTCCTGGCCGACGCCGAACACCTGCACCACGGCCTGCTCGATCGCCTCGCGCGGGACGCGTAGCACACGATCGTCGGGAGAGACATTGCGGCTGGCTGGGCGGGGGTCGCGAAGAGTGCGGTCGTCGGTCTGCAGCATCGTCGAAAGTCCGAATGAGGCGTTAACGGCCGGGGTCACGTTGTCCTTCCGATGCATCATACGCCCATGTGCTGAAATCCGATTTCCAAACTAGTCCGGGAGTGAACGAGGGGGATAAGTCGAAGCGAAGGGCGCGCTTCATGCAAGGCGCCGCTTATCCGCGTCCGCAAAGGGCGATGCGAGACTGACCGGCTCAACCAAGCCGGAGCAGCTCCCATGTCGCGACCCCGATCCGCTCGCCGCAGCGGCGCGAACGTCGCCGCGCATCTCAAGCCCGAGCTCGTCGTGGAGCCTTCCGGCTACGAGCGCGCACGCGATCTGCCGAAGCTACTGCCTCTCTGGGAGTGGGAGCTCGCCACGCCGAGCGAAGCCGAGCACGCGCGCTTGCTCGCGCGACTGAGGCGCGCGCTGCGCGCGGAGCGCCGCCGCGGCTTGAGCGGTCATTGGACCTACGACCTCGCACGCCACGCGCAGTTGTTGCGGGCATACCGGGCGGAGGTTGCGGCGTGCTTGCGCAGGCGGGCCTCGAAAGCGCCCCCGCACTGTCGGTAAACGAAAGGTTGACGACCTGAGGGAGGAGCGGTGCCCGGCTTATTTCTCGCGCCGCGTGCCGAGGCCCATCTTCTTGGCGAGGTCGGAGCGCGCCCGCGCGTAGTTGGGAGCGACCATCGGATAGTCATGGGGCAGGCCCCACTTCTCCCGGTACTCTTCGGGCGACAGGTTGTAATGGGTGCGCAGGTGGCGCTTCAGCGACTTGAACTTCTTGCCGTCCTCGAGACAAACGATGTGATCGGGCATCACCGATTTCTTGACCGGAACTTTCGGTTTCTGCTCTTCGCGCTCGATCGGAGCTGAGTTCCCAGTCGCCCGGGAGAGCGCCGCGTGCGTTTCACTGATGAGGTGGGGCAGATCGGTGGCAACGACCGTGTTGTTGCTCACGTAGGCGGAGACGATTTTGGCCGTCAACTCGACCAGCTCCGGGTCGGCAGGATCTTCCACTTCAACTTCCCTCCCTCGAAAGGCGCGAGCGCTGAAGAGCAAGGCCACGCACCGCATAGTCAAATCTAAACCAAGCGTCGGCGAGACCTCGGTTGATTTCGACTTGGTTGGTATTTGATCTCATCGGAAAACACAGCGCCGATTATCGCTGCGGAGCTTTGTCTCGCATCGCCTCGAAGTAAAGTCAACAACAACTCCGAGGCGTACACTTGGTAAGCCTGATCAAACAGGCGTTTAGGGCGCCCGGCACTTGCCCGACATCTCCCTACAACCATATGAGCAAAGACGAAATGTGACACAACCCGATTGACCCGTGTTCACCAATCGCGGGCGCCGCGCGAATGCCTCCTACTGGGGCGACCGCCGGCAAGCTTTGGCTCGCGTCCATTGCACAAGATCTATGGTACATGCGCGCCTTGCCCGATGCGCATGGCTCAAGACTTTGGCCCCGTCTCGGCCCGCCAAAACAGGCGGCTCGAGTTGCCTGTCCATGTGGTTGACAACGCCAGTCGCGAGCAATCTGATTGGTCCCGCCGCCCCGCGAAACGCATCTGGCAGCGCCCCCTGAGATACCCAAATAAGCCCGACGCAGAAGCGGCGTCACTCCCGTAGCGTGGAGAGTAGAATGCACGGCCCAGCCCACAGACACACGCTCGCCAAGCCCCCGCTCGCACCCCGCCGGCCCCACACCTCGACGTGGCACGGGGTCGAACTCGTCGACGATTACGCGTGGCTGAGGGACGACAACTGGCAGGAGGTGATGCGCGACCCC
>CAXMLT010000113.1:0-3540 GCA_964194245.1 uncultured Hyphomicrobium sp. | reverse complement strand
ATTCATGAATGGCCCGTCGACTTTTTTGATCAAACGCAGGAGGAGACTGAAAGTATTGTAATGGCCGCAACTTCGAAAAGGGCGTTGGAGAAGAAAGGGACTAGATAGTGGCGAAGCCGGGGGTTGCACTAGATCCGGCGCTGTTCGCAATGCCGCTTATAGGTACGGATGAAGACGGCGCTATCAAGATAATTAAAGCAATTTTCTTTGCTGCCAAGACGGTCCGTGAGAATGGCCCGCTCGACATTTTTTTGTTGGATGACGCCTCTGAGAGGCTCGCAAATGCCGACATGTATCCAGCTAAAGAGTCGATCGCCAATATGTTGGCGCGCTGTGGACTGGCCTACGTTTACACGGCACACGATGTCCGTGTTGCTGTGAATGAGGTGATATCCAGGGCGAGGAACGTAAGTTTACTTTCCGGCATTTCATTTTTCGTTCCCACTCAGTTCTCGGCCAGCCCTAACATTATTGCAGACCGAGAGGGCGAGCTCCGGGATGCGCTTGAACTTACTTTGCTTCATGCCGCCATAGCGTTGCGAGTGATCCATCCCGACCTAGTGAGGGCCGTGGTCATGGGTTTGCTAGAACGACGGGGTATTCAAATCAATGCGGATGTTGAACTGATTGACCCACCGCTAGAGCCCGGCGATCAGACGGAGCTTCGAGATTTCGTAGCTGTTGTGCGAAGCGAAGGTTCGCTGGAAGATTACTTCAACGAACTCTCGGCAGACGTACTGTGGGAGACCGCGGAGGGCGACGAACAACTAGCTCTTGCCATCAAGCTAAAAGCCACGAACGTGAGACGAGCGGCGGGGTGTGGGCGCCCCGGCGCGAACTGCATACCCTTTCGTATGGGTCAGGGCTTCGCCGCATCGCTACAACGCTGGCAGGCGTCCGGAAAGAAGAAGCATGCCTCAACGACCCTCGATGGCTGTGCGCGCTTGATCGCGAAGTTTCCAAAGGATACGCCCAATCGGTACTTTCAAAAGACAGCGGCTGGAAAGAAGATTGACGTTGCAAGGGAGTTGGATGGCGCAGAGGCATTTAGGGTGCACCTTACTAAGGGCCATGAAGGGTTAAGGTTGCTATATTGGAAATGCGCCGACGGGACGATTGAATTCGCCAATATCGGGGATAAAGACGAACTGATTATTCTCCATTAACCGATCGGCGAAGAAGCTTGGTCGGGCTAAATTGGATACTCAATGTCCATCTTCAACATCGCTATGTCGGTTCGGTCGGACGACGGGAGCCCACGCCGCTCCCCCGCACACTCATCCCGCTTCGCGACCTACCACTCCGCCCTGCCCCACTACCATCGCCGCAAGCGCCCTCGCCTGCGCGTCGCCCACCCCTTAGACTGACCTGCACCGGCCCCGCGCGCACGCCTCGGGCCCAGCAAGTTAGGAGCGCAGCATGCGCACGCGATGGGTTGTGGTCATTTTCGCGCTCTGCGCGGCGGCCGCGGGCCTTCTCATCTTCAACGGCTATAGGCAGCACGAGCTCAGCCAGACAATCGCGGAACGCGGCCGGGCGGCCGCGGACATTCAAAGCCGCATCGACGCCCTCAAGACCCGGCAGGTGGACTTGAAGGCGCGCTTCGACGCTCTGCTGGCGGAATCGGAGAAGGCTCCCAACGACCCGGAGGTGCTGAAGGCGCTCGGCGCGCGCCACCTGGCGCTCGTCAAGGAGGACCAGGCCCTGAAGGACGACCTCGACCGCGTGCAGCGTGACCTCGACGCCATCAAACGCTGATGCGGGCGCCGGGCCCGAGCCGCGGCGCCGCTAGCTCAGCACCACGGCGTCGAGCACGGCGGCGAAGTGGCAGGCCGACGCCGCCAGCACAAAGCCGTGCCAGATCGCGTTGTGATAGGGCAGCCGCTCCGACAGGTGAAACACCACGCCCACCGTGTAGAGCACGCCGCCGACGAGCAGCAGCATCATCGCTGTCGGCGACAAAACGCTGAGCAGCGGCTGCACGGTGAACACGCACGTCCACCCTTGCGCCAGGTACAGCACGTACGACATACGCCCGAAGCGCTGCGGGACGAGAAGCTTGGCGGCGGCGCCGGCGAGCGCGATGCCCCATACCGCGGCGAGCAACGCAAAGCCGATGGTGCCGCCCATCTTCACGGCGGCGAATGGCGTGTAGGTGGCGGCGATTTTGATGAAAATGGCGGCGTGGTCGCAGCGCCGCAGCAGCCAGCGGCGCGGGCTGCGCGAGAGGTTAAAAGCGGCCGAGAAGCAGAACACGGCGAGCATGCCGAGCGCGTAGATGACGACGGCGGTGGCGGCGGTGGTGGGGAGGTGCGCGAGCGCCGCGGCGACGAGGGCGATGGCGGCGATGGTGCCGGCGGTGACGCCGATGGTGTGCACGCAGGCGTCGGCCAGCTCCTCGGCCCTGGTGTAGGTTGGGAAGGCTTCATCGCTCATGCGGCGCGTCTCGGTTACGCAAACTCGGTCAGCGACCGGAAGCGATCGAGCTGGTGGGCGCGCTCGCCTCGGGCTGATATTGAAAAGCTCGGACGTTAAGGACGCCCAAACAACGGGTTGCGCAATTCCGTGGGGAACAGGCAAAACGCGACGTGCATCCACAACCGTCGCAATGCCGGCTAAGGGCCCCGCGGCTGCTCCCCGCCCCCGCCCGGTAAAATCGCGCAACCCGTGGAACCCGCCCGCAACCTCGCGCGTTCTGGGCTGACGGCAACTAAACAGGGGTGAACAATGTCGCTGATACCCGTTGCTCAGGCCGCCGTGGCGGACCCTGGCCTTAAGGCCGTGCGCTTTGCCATGAAGGACGGCTCAAAGAAGGTCACCGTGCTCGTGTCCAACCCGGCGCTCGAGAACATCGAGCTTTCCAGCCTTGATCGAGAGGCCTTCGACACCTTCAAGCACTACAGGAAGAGCTTCGAGCGCATCGCCAGCGAAAAGTACGCCCGCGGGCACGTCGAGGCCGACGGAACCGTGTGCATCCGCGCCATCGACGTGCCCACGGTGGGGGCCAACTAGCTCCACGGGGGACCCGCGAGAGCTGCTGACGGGCGGCACCAAGGAGGGAGAAGCAAAGAACCTCGGAGGTAAGCCATGACAGCGAAAGTCCTCACGATCCTGGCCGCGATCGCAGTGGCGATGGCAGTCGCGCCGGTAGCCAACGCCGCGCATCATGCCAAGGTGGTTCATCACTCCAAGGCAGGGTGCAAGGGCGAGTTTATGTACATGAAGGGCGGCAAGTGCATGGATGCCCGCGCCAAGGCTTAAGGCCGAGGCGTCTGCGCTCCACACAAGGAAGCCCGGCCGGCTCAGCCGGGCTTTTTCTATGGCGGCGTACGTCTCCGTCCCGTGCATCCACAACCCGGACTTGCGGCGCTTGCGTCCGCGCGATAGGCCAATCGCATGAGCGACAAACCGATTCTGCCCGGGCCCGGAGGCATCGAGCCGATACTGCTGCAGGATGCGCTGGAGGAGCGCTACCTCGCCTACGCGCTGTCGACCATCATGCACCGCGCGCTCCCCGACGTGCGCGACGGCCTCAAGCCC
>CAXMLT010000112.1:0-7036 GCA_964194245.1 uncultured Hyphomicrobium sp. | reverse complement strand
GGAGGTGTATAGACGAGACAGGATAGAGCCAGGGTCCGCCCCCCGCCGCAGCCATGCATATCTCCGGGAGTTGCCCCTCCGAATATGGGGGTTGGCGGTGCTGTCCGCCAGGGAACCCGCACGACTTGAGAGGAGGCGTTCGCATACGAACGTCGGCACCGAAAAGCCGGCCGCGAGGGGCCAGCCTTTATGTTGCGCCTAGACGTTGCGGCCCAGCAGCTCTGCGAAATAGCGGCTGAGCAGACGACCCTGCGGATCCCAAGCGCGCCGCGCGCGGGCAAACTCGTCCCAGCGCGCACCAAAGGCTTTGCGCACCTGCGCCGGCGTCAGGTGTTTCGTCTGATTGAACAGCGGATGCCCGTCGTGCTCGCTCGCGAATGCGTTGAAGGCCTTGAGGAACGCGTCCCACCCCGGGCCTCCCGTCGATGCAGGATCTATGCTCATGGCATCGGCATCGTGCGAATAAGAAAGCAGCGCATTCTGGTCCTTCACGAGGCGATAGCCCACGGCGGGGAGATCGCACCGGAAGCCGGTCGTCTCCGCATATTCGTGGCAGAACCGCACGTAGGCCTCGAGCACATCGAAGAAGCGGTCCTCATCGAACGACCACATGGAGAACACGAAGCTGAAGCGTCCGGGCTTGTCCCTGTGCCGGATGATCTGCCCTTGCGGCCGCGTGCGCTTGCCACGCACGGTGAGGCACGTTGCCCGCGTGAGTGCGCGGTCGTAGAGTCCGCGTAGCGTCGTCGCGGTTTTGGGGTTGGGCGAGACGCGCGTGATGAAGAGCGTGCACATCGGCCCGAGCGTGCGCCAGAAGGCGTTGCGCAGCCACCAGCCGCCGGACGACGTGGGCGCGACGCCCGGCAGCTCGCGGCGAAGCTCGACCATGACGCGGTCGAGGAAGGGATAGAAGTACATCATCAGCGCGTAGTTCTGCGCCACCAGCTCCGGGACCGCCGCGCGGAAGCCCCCGAACGTGTAGACGCGGTGCTCGGCGGAGATGGCCGTCAGCCGCTTTGTCTGCAACGTCACCTCGACGACCACGCCGATGAGCCCGTAGCTCGAACGCAGGAGGCGCATCTCCTCGGGGTTGTCGGCATGCGTGTAGGTCGCGATGCTGCCGTCGGGCAGCACGACCTTGACGCCCGACACGAACGAGCTGACCTGCCCCCAATGCGACGTACCGATGAGCGAGCTGTCCTTGGTCGCGGCGCAGGCAACCGCACCCAGCGTGACGTTGCCGATCTCGGTGTTGATGTGGAATTGCTTGCCGCGCCGCGCCAGCTCCAGGGCGACATCGATATAGAGGGCGCCGGCTTCCGCGGTGACGAAATCGTCGCCGATCTCGAGGATGCGCGTCATGCCCGTCATGTCGAGCATGGTGCCGCCGACGTCGGCCGAGCAGGCCGCCGGCGAGTGCAGCTTGCCCACCGCGCGCACGGGCGAGGGGTAGCGCAGCGTGTCGGTCACGACGCGGACGACGTCATCGATGGTCTGCGGCTTCACGACCGCGACGGGCCTGTAGGTGACGCCACCTTCCCAGTTGGTGATCTCAGTCGCTGCGGATGCAGATGGGGATGCGGCTGTACCATCCCGCGGCTTCTCGGCGACCAACGCCGGCGGGCCCGCGTACTTAAGCAGCGACGCGAGTTGCGGCCCGAAAAACACGTGCGAGAACAACTTCATTACGCATTACTCGGGCTCATTCCGCGAGCCCACCCGTTTGCCCTTCCCCGCTGCTGCAAGCTACCGCGCTTCGCCCTAGATCCGATTTACAGCGCGCCGCTCGTTGGTTGGATGCTTAACTGAGCTCCCTCATCTGTCCCGCGCCGGAACTTGTGTTGCCTATCCCTTTATCCGTTGCCCGATCACGATCAGGCGCGCGACCCGCTCGGCGGCGTCCTGCAGGTATTGCCGCGACTTCTTGATCGCGACGTCGAGCGGCATGGCATTCGGCGTCGCCGACTCGAGCCCGTCGATGCCGTGCGCGAACACCCCGCCCGCATCGTCCGAGAGACCGCCGCCGATGGCGACGACCGGCACGCCGTGCTTGCACGCCGCCGCGGCGACGCCGGAAGGCGTCTTGCCGAATGCCGTCTGGAAGTCGACGCGGCCTTCGCCGGTGATGGCGAGGTCGGCGCCCTGCATGTGCTCCTCGAGCTTCGTTGCCGCGACGACCAGCTCGACGCCGCGTTTCAGCGTAGCGTTGGTGAATGCCATGAGCCCCGCGGCAATGCCGCCGCCGGCGCCGGCGCCCGGCCGATCGGCCACGTCGATGCCGGTCGAGCGCTTCACGATGTGGGCGAAATGCGCGAGGTTCTTGTCGAGCTGCTCGACCATCTCGGGCGTCGCACCCTTCTGCGGACCATAGACGCGTGAGGCGCCCTTCTCTCCGCAGAGGGGATTGGTCACGTCGCAAGCGACGCTGATGCGCACGCGCGCGAGCCCCGGGTTGATCTGGGAGAGATCGAGCGCCTCGACCCTGCCAAGGTCCCCACCAGCTATGCGGGTGTTAACTGGCGCGCCGCCAAAGTTCAGGAAGCGCACGCCGAGCGCCTGCGCCAGCCCGGCGCCCGCATCGTTGGTGGCGGAGCCGCCGATGCCGAGGATGATCTCCTCGACGCCGCGGCCGATGGCGTCGGCGATGAGCTCGCCTGTGCCGTAGGTCGTCGCGACCAGCGGGTTGCGTTTGTCCTTCGGCACGAGCGGGAGGCCCGACGCTTCCGCCATCTCGATGACCGCGGTGCGGCCGCCGCCGAGGAGCCCGTAGGAGGCCTGGACGCGGTCGCCGAGCGGTGCCGTCACCTCCGTCTTCACGATCGTTCCGCCGGTCGCGTCGACCAGCGACTGAACCGTCCCCTCCCCGCCGTCGGCCATAGGCACTTTCACGTATACGGCGTCGGGCCAAACGCGCTTGAGACCGGTCTCGAGCTCGCTCGCGACCTCCAACGACGTCAGGTTCTCTTTGAAGGAATCGGGGGCAATGACGATTTTCATCGGGCGCTTCTTCTCGAACCCTGGGCTCGTGTCACGAAAGAGCTAGTTTGCACCAAATTCGAGGAGAAGGCCGCACTCTGTCGCGGCGCCGCGCTTTTGCCCCGCGGGACGGTTGCATCCCGGACGCAGCCTCTAGCAGACGCGGGTTAAGGAACGGGGCCGTCCCCGGCAAAGCCACGCCGGCGGAGGGCAATCGAGGCGTCAGGCCTCGAGATCCTGGATCGCTTCGGACTCGACAATGTGCACGCCCGGATCGCTCCTCTCCGCACAGGCGAGCATGGCGCCGGCGACCGTCCCGGTACGAACCGACCGGTAGCGCTTCAAGGGACCGAGCATCAGCGGGTTGACCACGGCGAGCGCGCGTTTGCCCACTTCTTCGGCGAGACGGAACTCCTCTCGCTCGCCGTCGAGCAGCGAGGGACGCAGGATATAGGTCGACCGCACCGCGGCCCGAGCAACGCCCTCCTCCATCTCACCCTTGGTGCAGAGATAAATGCTCCTTGCGCGCGCGTTGGCGCCGACGGAGCTGATGGCGACGAAGGTCGCGGCGCCGTTGGCCGCGGCCCAGCGGGCGAGTTCTATAGGAATGTCACGGTCGACCTTCTGGAAGGCCTCCGTGGAGCCCGCCTTTTTCTGGGTTGTCCCGATGCAGCAGAAGACCGCGGCGGCTTCGGCAGGGGGGAAAGATGAGAGCTCGGCGAAGTCGACGATCCATTCTTCGACCTTCGGGAGGTTCGCAAATTGCGTCGGCCATCGGTGCAGGATTAGGAGCTTGTCATAGGAGGCCGACGAGACAACGAGCGGCACGAGCTCACGACCGATCGAGCCGGTGGCGCCGACGATCACCGCGGTTTTCTTTGACATGAGCTCGCTCGTCCTTCAATGCACCAGCCGCGGGCAACCTAGTCGGCGGCACGGCGTGCGTCCACGTCTCGCTCCCTGCTTGCCCTCTGGCGATGCAGGTGCGGCTAATATTCGGTTGGCGGTATTGGCCGAGGCGAACACGACATAGGAATTGCGCATGACGAGTTTTACGGTCCGACGCGACAAGCGCTACCGCGCTACCATCAAGCTCGGCCTACTCGAGCAATTGGCGGGGAACGGCATGATCGTCGACGCGCTGCAGGAGGCCGGCTTCACGGACGTGAGCGTCGAGGGCTCGGGGCCAACGCGGCTCGCCGAGGCCACGTGGCCGCTCGAGGACGCAAGCGCACCGCTTCCCGCGCAGGTCGTCTCAGTGTCGGAGGTGGAAGAGGCCTGAGCTTCCGCGCCAGGCCACCTCTCCCAGCGCTTTCTAGCTCGTGCTGCCGAAGCTCCAGTACTGCCGCAGGGTGAGCCCGACCACGTAGACGGCGGCGATCGCAAGCACGGCCTTGACCCAGTCGTTCGCGGGAAACCCGCCTGCAACAGCCGCGATGGCCGCGGCCGCCCAGGCAGCCGTGATCGCCTGCGTCACCACTCGCAGCCTAACGACGCGCAACGGATGCACCCAATGCATCGGCACGAATGTCAGCGCCACGCACGCGAGGACGACCCCACAAGCGACCCACTGCGGCGCCGCGAACGCGAACAGGTAGAAGGCGACGAGGTTCCACACGGCGGGGAAGCCGATGAAACTGTAGTCGTCGCCTTTGCTGGCCAGATCGGAGAAATGATAGAGCGAGGAGAGAAGGATCGCGGCGGCAAGCGTGGGCGCGGCCCCTTCGCCGAGAAAGCCCGCCCGCAATAGAGCCAGGGCCGGCACGAACACGTAGGTCACGTAGTCGACGACGAGGTCGAGCCGCTCCCCGCTGAAACGCGGCAGGCGTTCCTCCACCTGCGCAAGGCGCGCAAAAGTGCCGTCGATGCCGTCGATGATGAGTGCCAAGCCCAGCCAGCCGAACATGCGCTCCCATGCGGCGTCGAACACGGCGAGCGCCGCAAAGAGCCCGCACACAGCACCTAGCGCGGTGAAGATGTGTACGCCCGCGGCTGCGAGCCGCACGAAACGTATCTTGGCCACGGGTTCCAGCGCCGGTCTGAGTAGGGCTGCTCGAGCGTTACGCGTGCAAGCTTACGCGAACCTCGCGCTGAGCCAACGACAAAACCGTTCGGCGTCTCGCACAGAGACGCGCGGCGTTGCCGGCGAGGGCGCTTACGAGGGAGAAGGAGCCGAGGCTCAGAAGCGGTGCTTGACCGAGCCGTGGATCGTCAGATCCTCGTCCGGGTTATTCGGCAGGGCCTCGGGCGTCCCGGCAGGCTTGGGGTCGGCAGCTCCGTAGAGCAGCTCGAGGCCGAAATCCATCTTGGGCAGCACGCCGAGCTTGCCGAGGCCCGGGATGCGAATCTCGGTGCCGGTGTCGGGCTTGGCGGCCGTTTCGCCGGAGAGATCGAGGGGCTTTCCGTCGGCCGGCGGCTGGGCCTCGGGGGCCGGTTGCTCGCCCTGGGCGGGCGGCGGCGTGGCGCCTGTCGTTTGCTCCTGGAACGCGTAGACGCGCGGGCCGGCGAGCAATGCCAGCGCCAACGTCACCCCGATGGCGAACCCGTTCCGCATCTCAATTAACCCCGCAGTGCAATCCGCTTCATTTGCCCTACGCAAAATTGCTGGCTCGAACTCATGATGACAAGGATGTTTTAGGCACAGTTAAGGGCGAGTATACGTTTGTCCCAACGGTGTGGTGGATACGCCATGTTGCAGGGCAGCAACAACGAAATTCAAACGACAATAGGGCGCTAAGTCTCCCCGAAATCCACATAAAAGAGCCACCCCTTTCGGGGTGGCTCCTTCGCGTCCGGGGTAAGTGGAGTGGAGTAGTGTAGTTCAGAACTTGATCATCGCGCCGCCCTGGACGAGGTCCATGTTGTCGACGTCGATCTTGGTGGCTATGCCGTTGCCCGTATTGATCGCTGTGAACTCGCCGTCGACGTGCGAGTAGATCAGGTAGAGATCCATCGCAGCAGTCGGCCGGCTACGTGATCGAGCTCGGCATCCGCGACACCAAATCGAGCGGCTACAACCAGGGCGATGACGAAGGCGGCGCCGTCGGCACCACCGTCGGAATCCTCGACGTCCGCAAGAGCGCCTGGTTCCTCAAGAACAAGACCTACGGCAAATTCGAGGTCGGCCGTGAGGGCTCGGCGACATACCACCTGCTCGATGACGCGGACTTCACCAACACGCGGCTGTTCGCCGACGCAGAGTCGATCCCAACGATCGGCATCGATGGCTTCTTCCTGCGCGTGAACGGCGGTCCGCTCAGCGCCTTGACCTGGGCCAGCACGATGTTCACTCCAGGCGCCACGCAGACGCCCGGCAACGGCGAGCGTCCTGACATGGTGCGCTACGAGACACCTGACTTCAAAGGCTTCTCCGCCATCGCCGCCTGGGGCGAGGACGACCTGTGGGATGTCGCGGGCGTCGAGCTGGGCGACTTCAAAGTCGCGGGCCGTGTCGGCTACGCCGAGAATACGGACAAGACTGCCGGTCCGGGCTCCGGGCATTGCATTGGCATCACCGGCGCCGTCAATGGGGCCGAGGCCAAATCGGGTCGGCGACCATCATGGACAAGCCGACGGGACTGTACGTCTACGGTGCTTTTGGTCAGAAGCAGGATGACAACCGCTTCGGCAACGGCGTCGGCCCATTGAGCCTCGGACCGAACCCGCAGATCGATCGCAATGACACGGTTTGGTAAATTCAGCCCGGCATCGAGAAGAAGTGGCTTCCGCTCGGCACCACCACGATCTTCGGCACCTACCGCAACGACAACAACACCTTCACCAACGTGACGGGTCTGCCACCAGTCCTTGTCGATCTTGGCTTCGCCGATGAACCGGAAGCGCGAGCGCTCCATGTCGTTGTTGCCGACGTAGACGTTGTTCTCGGTGCCGTCATTCCAGTACAGCACCTGCTCGTTGACCCAGCCCGAAACCGTGAGGCTGACCTTGCGGTTGCCCTTGCGGGCCGTCGTGGCCTCGAGCTCTGCGACGCGCTCCTCGAGATCGGCGCAGCAGTCGCCGCCGAGATCGGCCGCTTTCGCCGATACGCTCCCGCTAAGCA
>CAXMLT010000111.1:0-4243 GCA_964194245.1 uncultured Hyphomicrobium sp. | reverse complement strand
CTCAAGAAGATCGCCTACGCCTGGGATTGACCCGGCGGCGCGCTGTGCCCCCTTCATCCCCTGCGCTGCGCACGCTGGGCCGAGCGCCCTTCCTATCGCCCGGGTGCGTTGCTATACCCCGCCCCACTCTCGCCGTTCGAACTCGAGGTCTCCGATGAAGATCGCCGTGATGGGCGTTGCCGGCCGCATGGGCCAGGAGCTCGTGCGCGCGGTGCACGCGGCTCGAGGGTGCACGATCTCGGGCGCGGTGGAGCGTCCGGATTCCCCAACCATCGGGCAGGACATCGGCGTTCTCGCGGGCATCGGGCCGCTCGGCGTCGCTGTCAGCGCTGACGCGCTCGAGGTGGTCGCCGGGTCCGAAGGCATCCTCGATTTCACCACGCCTAAGGCGACCGTCGAGTTTGCCGGCCTTGCCGCCAACGCCCGCGTCGTCCACGTAATCGGCACTACGGGGCTGAAGGAGGCCGACGAAGCGCAAATCGCCGCCGCCGCGCGGCACGCCCCGATCGTCAAAGCCGGCAACATGAGCCTCGGGGTCAACCTCCTGGTGGCGGTCACCCGCCGCGTCGCCGAAGCGCTGGACGAGGACTTCGACATCGAGATCGTGGAGATGCACCACAAGAACAAGGTCGATGCACCCTCCGGCACCGCACTTATGCTGGGCGCGGCGGCGGCGGAAGGGCGCGGTGTCAATCTCGCCGAGCACTCCGCGCGCGCCCGCGACGGCATCACAGGACCGCGTAGACGCGGCGACATCGGTTTTGCCAGCCTGCGCGGGGGAAGCGTCGTCGGCGACCATAGGGTGATCTTCGCCGGCACCGGCGAGCGCATCGAGCTCGCCCATCTCGCCTGGGACCGCGGCATCTTCGCGCGCGGGGCGGTGAAGGCGCTGCTGTGGGGCAAAGGGCGGCCGCCGGGACTCTATTCGATGTCCGACGTGCTGGGCCTCTAGAGTTGGAGACCGACCGCGTGGCCCCGACGGAAGATGGCAATCACGCGCTCGTGCTGATCCGGCACGGTGAGAGCGAGTGGAACCGCCGCAACCTTTTCACCGGCTGGCACAACCCCGACCTCTCCGAGAAAGGGCTGATCGAGGCGCTCGTCGCCGCTCGCCTGTTGAAGGCCGCCGACCTACACTTCGACGCCGCCTTCACCAGCGTGCTGAAGCGGGCCCAGCGCACGCTCGAGATCATCTTGGAGGAGATCGGCCAACTCGATCTGCCGATCACCTACAACGAAGCCTTGAACGAGCGCCACTACGGCGACCTGTGCGGCCTCAACAAGGACGAGGCGCGCACCCGCTGGGGGGAGCAGCAGGTCGAGGTCTGGCGCCGCAGCTACGACGTGCCGCCCCCGGGGGGCGAAAGCCTGCAGGACACCGCCGAGCGCGTGATCCCCTACTACCGGAATGTGATCTGGCCGCAGATCAGTTCCGGCAAGCGGGTGATCGTCTCCGCGCACGGCAACTCTCTGCGCGCGCTCATCATGGAGCTCGAGGGCCTGACGGCGGAAGAGATCCTCGACCGCGAGCTTGCAACAGGCGCCCCGATCGTCTACCGGCTCGATGCCGCGGGCCGCGCGATCGAGCGCAAGGACTTGCTTCCCCGCCGCAGCATGGAAGCCCCTCCCGAGGACATACTCTAGGCGGAGCCGGGCAGGAGCGGATCATGGCAAGTCTCGGCGAACTCTCCGGCGACGGCAGCAGCAAGCAGCGCGAGCGGCTGATCGCCGTCTATATCGCCATCCTTGCGGTCGCGCTGTCGATCTGCAGCGTCGGCGGCGGCAACGCCACCAAGGACGCCACCGCCCACAACATCGAAGCCTCGAATGCGTGGGCGTTCTTTCAAGCGAAGAATATCCGCCGCAACGACGTGCGCATCGAGATCAGCAATCTCGAATTGCGGCTTGCAACCGAATCGGCCCTTTCGGATGCGGCCAAGACGGCTATTGAGGACAAGCTGAAGCAGTTCCGCGAGCAGGAAGCGCATCTCACCTCCGAACCCGAGACGGGCGAGGGCGTGAAGGAGCTCATGGCCAAGGGCAAGGTGCTCGAGACGCAGCGCGACCGGGCCATGCGCAAGGACCCCTACTTCGACGACGGGCAGGCGCTTCTGCAGATCGCCATTGTGCTCGCCTCGGTGGCGATCATCACCGGCGGGTCGATCCTCCTCGTGCTGAGTGCCGTGCTGGCGGCCGGCGGCCTTATTTCCATGCTGAACGGCTTCATGCTGCTCTACAGCTTGCCTTTCATCGGCTGAGGTCCAACCCGCATCAACGAGACAACGAGAATGACCACCTATCGCCTGCTGCTGCTGCCCGGAGACGGGATCGGGGTCGAAACCGTCGCCGAGGTCGAGCGCGTCATCGCGTTCCTCAACAAGAGCTCCAAGGGCGGCAAGTTCGAGACCGAGAGCGATCTCGTCGGCGGAGCGGCCTACGACAAGCACGGCGTTGCCGTCACCGACGCCGTCATGGAGAAGGCGCAGAAGGCCGACGCCGTGATCTTCGGCGCCGTCGGCGGCCCCAAGTGGGACAAGGTGCCCTATGCGGTGCGCCCCGAGGCCGGGCTGCTGCGGCTCAGGAAGGACCTCGGTCTCTTTGCCAACCTGCGCCCCGCCATCTGCTATCCGGCGCTGGCCGATGCCTCCTCGTTGAAGCGCGAGCTGGTCGAAGGCCTCGATATAATGATCGTACGCGAGCTGACGGGCGGGGTCTATTTCGGCGAGCCCAAGGAGATCGTCACGCTCGAGAATGGCGAAAAGCGCGCCGTCGACACCCAGGTCTATACGACGCACGAGATCGAGCGCATCGCCCGCGTCGCCTTCGACCTCGCGCGCAGGCGGGGGAACAGGGTCCACTCCGCCGAGAAGCGCAACGTGATGAAGACCGGCGTGCTGTGGAACGAGGTCGTGACGGCGACTCACAAGGCCTACGCGCCGGACGTGAAACTCGAGCACATCCTTGCCGACAACTGCGCGATGCAGCTCATCCGCAACCCCAAGCAGTTCGACGTCATCGTGACGGACAACCTGTTCGGCGACGTGCTCTCCGACGAGGCGGCAATGGCGACGGGCTCGCTCGGCATGCTGGCCTCGGCTTCGCTCGGCGCGCCCGACCCCAAGACCGGCCGACCCAAGGCGCTCTATGAGCCGGTGCACGGCTCCGCACCCGACATTGCAGGCAAGGGGCTCGCCAATCCAATCGCGACGATTGCCTCGTTTGGCATGGCGCTGCGCTACTCCTTCGACATGGGCAAAGAGGCCGACCTGCTCGACATGGCGATCGCGAACACGCTCGCCGCCGGCTTGCGCACACCCGACATCATGCAGCCGGGAATGCGCAAGGTCGGCACCGCCGAGATGGGGTCGGCCATCGTCACCGAGCTCGCGAAGCTCGCGGCGTAAGCAGTCGAATCAACTGTGGATTGCAGCTTCGCGCGGCTACGGCTGCGTGGGAGACTGCGCTGATTCGTTTTTCGTCACGCCAATTCAGGTGACGCCATGGATGAGACGAACGCGGTTGCCGACCTGCGGAGCAAGCTGGTGGAGTTTGCCGCGCGTGCCGTCGGCATCAAGAGTGGGTGCACGAACGAGCAGAGCACCAAGTTCTTTCTCGTCATGCCATTCTTGGGCTTCCTCGGCTACGATCCGACGACACCCCTCGAGGTCCATCCCGAGCACATCGCCGACTTCGGCGCCAATCCCCTCAACAAAGTTGATTTCGCCATCCTGCGCGACGGCGTGCCGATCGTCGCCATCGAGTGCAAGAAGGTCGGAACCGACCTCGTGGACGATCGCGGGCAGCTCCGAAGCTACTTCAACGCCCTCGTGGACACGAAGCTCGGCATTCTGACCGACGGCATCGTCTACGAGTTCTTCGTCGATTCGATTGAGCCGAACATCATGGACGAAGACCCGTTTCTCACGCTCGACCTCGATACGGCCGCGCGTGGGGCCGTAACGGCCGAGGTGCTCGAAACGCTACTCTGCGTGACAAAGGCGGAGTTCGATCCCGCCGACATCGCCGAAACGGCTCACTTGCGCCTGGTGCAGAAGCGCCTGCGGTCCGCGCTTGCAAGCGAGCTCGCAAACCCGTCCGAGGATTTCTGCCGCATTTTGCTGAAGTCGATCGGCATGAAGGTCTCCTCTGCCGCCATCAACCGGCACTATGGACCCATGATCCAGAGGGCGCTCGGGGAGCTGCGCCCCGAGGCCGCCGCCGAGCCAAAGGGTGCAATCGATCC
>CAXMLT010000110.1:0-1577 GCA_964194245.1 uncultured Hyphomicrobium sp. | reverse complement strand
CCCGCCTCTATCGCGGTCACTATGGACTTGCGGCCCGCGTTGAACTCGGTGAGGTCTTGCACCGGGGCGCGCGTCAGCAGCCCCCATTTATTGACGAAGTCGATGGCGTTCTCCGGCGTCGGTGGCGTGTTCGCCAACTCGATGAATATGCCGGGCTCAAGGAAATCGGCCTCGTAAGGCTCCAGTGGGCCTCGCGCTTTGAGATAATTGCCTCTCTCCTCAACGTAATCGAGGATCGATCCTGTTCGACCGCGGGTCTCGCCGTAAGTTGCTAGCGGCGTTAGCTCGTAGCCTCGCTTGGCTTTGTGCCAACGCAGCCGGATCATCCCGCCAGCCATCCGTTCTCCGTTGCGTTACGAAAGTGTGACGCGTTTAGAGTTGCCATCGCCCCCTATCACCGGCAATATTGTTCTTGCAAGCCCAATCTTTTTAGGGACCACGAATGAGCGGTGAACAAGTCATGCTGGACGATGGCCGTCCCACGATGAGCACCGCTGAAGCAGCGGCCTACATTGGCTGCCAGGCTTCTTCTCTGCGATGGGGTCGCTCAAAAGGTTGGGGGCCCGCTTTCTACCGCGGATTGGGCAAAGAAGTCCGATATAGGAAGCGCGACCTCGACGAGTTCATCGCCTCTCGGCGCATCGATCCACAGGAACGCTGAGGCAATGCTGGGGGGCATCCTACACGCCTGGCGACGGCACGATCGCCTTGAAACAATAGTCGACAGGGCGTCCCCGCCAGAGATCAGGGCCGGTTCGGATTCGGCTCAGCAACGTCCGGAGTCGGTAAAGTCTCGGCGCCGACCCAGTGGCTTAGAGCACCATTCTCCGCAAGAGCACGCGCTTCTGCTGCTGCGCTGGGTGCAGCAGAATATCGACCTCGATGGCGGCATGATTTTCCGCGAGGCGATCCAGGAGTTCTACGCCGAGGCTGTCAACGAGGCTGGTTGGAACTTCCGACCGTGGAGTCCTATTGCTCGGCAACTCGACCTCATCTGCACGGGCGGCAAAAAGCCGTACCAATGGACCGCAGATGAGCGGGGCCGGATGAGACGACGCCGGCACTATCCCATACCCGCGGTCCTGACCAAGGTCGCGCCGAACGGCGACACCTCCGAGCGGAGGGCGGCATGACCTCCACATCCGATGGCGTTTCCTGGCCCGCGCGTGGCCGCCTGAGTCAACTGCCGGGGTCGTGGCTAGCTCCAGAGCCCAAAATCAAATGGCCGCCCTTGCCATTCCTTGGGCCATTTCCCGCTATCGCCAATTCAGCGGCAATTGTTTCAGGTGCAACACTGGAATCGCCACCTTAAAAAGGAAAAGGGCCCAGTTCGCCAACTGAGCCCTTGAGTTCGTTGCGTTTGAGTCCCCGCGAATACTCAGCCAGAGCGCGCGGAAACTCTTTCAGGAAAAACGCAATGCGGAATATGGAAAATACTCTTGGTCTTGTCAAGCCGAAAGGGAATAGTTTTCTACAGTTTCGGGTTGCTGTCCCCCTTTTGACTGAGAATTCGGCATTAGCCTCTGTTTCGGGGACCACGGTATGGGGCTATTCTTGGCCTGTCTCTTATACACATC
>CAXMLT010000109.1:0-4133 GCA_964194245.1 uncultured Hyphomicrobium sp. | reverse complement strand
TCCGAATTTCCGGGTCCACTTCAGCCATCATCGTGTTCGGCGGCTTCTACCTGTTTGCGCAGTGGCAGCAATCAAGAGGCACTTCGGTGACGACGACCCCTCACCAGGAGAGCGTCATTCCGTAGGACCTTTCGGAAGATGCCAGTGGCGCAACCCGATAGCGATAGCGTAATTCGTGAGGGCGCCAGCGTCGCGTTCGCCCAACTTCGCCGCCTTCACGATGGCAGCTTCGAGATCGTCGCGGACGCGCTTGTTGTCCTCGGGGTCAGAGGGCCAGGGAGCAAGCCCGAGCTTTCGGCAGGCGTCCGCGTAGGCTTGCCGAAACGTGGTCAGTTCCTCGGGAGTGAAGGCGGCGCCGGAAGAGTTGAAGCGATGCATTGCTTTGTCCCCCGTTGATGACAAGCGGACCGTACGCCGTCACCGTTAGCGCTTTTCAAACATCTCCCACCGATCACGGTTCGTCTCAAGCCAAGCGCGGCACTTGACCTTGATCCAGCCGGGGTTCTTGCCCGAGCGGTACGGCTGATCGCCAAGCTTCGACACGATGCCTTCGAGCCGCGCCTTGTCGGCGGCTTCTAACAGCTTCACAGGATCGGGGAACGTCTCCGAGAACCGGAGCCTGTGATCGTCTGCATTGTTGAGTAAATGACGAAGCATGGCCTTGCGTTCGATCAGTGTTCGCCTGCGCAGACTGCGACCGTTGAGGGCCAGTAGATCGAAACACCAAGCGCACAGGTCGCCCGTTGCGCCGTCCATGAGCGCCTTGAAATCCGGCTTGCCGTCGCTGTCGCACACGACAATCTCAGCATCGATGATGGCCGAGGCGGTGGGCAGAGCGATCAGACTATCGCGGATTGCGGGGAAGCGGCCGGTGTAGTCATAGCCGTTTCGTGTGTAGATCGCGACCTCATCGCCAGTCTTGTGCAGTTGAGCACGCCAGCCGTCGAACTTGACCTCGTGAAGCCACTGCGGCCCGGTAGGCGGCTGGCGCTTGAGAACGGGTGCAGACGGTATGATGAAGGGGTTACGCTTGAGCACGCGCCAGATTTGGAGTGATTAGCCGTGCCGTTCAACCCTTCAAGTGGGGGCTGACCAGAAAAAACGCAAAACACATCCGCCCTCTGCCGCAGCCGCACGGGAACCCTTCGTAGGAGGGTGATCAACGGAGCAGCCTTGGCCTCGCGGTGCGGGGCAAATAGAGCGTCTGCCCCTTCTCAGCGATGGGCAAGTTTAGCGGGCGGGTGACGTGTTCCACTCTGGTGGAAGGCGCACCGTGGCCGGGAATGGCACTGATTGCGAAGCATTTTTGACAGGCGAGCTTCCTACAAAGCGATTGAGGGTATCCACGATACTGTGAAAGTCGAATGCCTCGGCCATGAACAGGATCACCACAAGCGACGAGGCAAGCAATGCTGTCAAAGTCAACCGCCAGCCTCTCCGATAATACTTGAACGTATCGCTTGTAGTTAATGCTACGGCCGCAAGAGGGAGAGGAAGTGAAATTTGATCGTCGTCAATTGGGCGGGCAGCCCAACAAAGGACAAACGCCGCGAAGACGTGCAGAAGCAGAGCCGTCGCCACAACAAATTTTAGAAGACCAACACTGGCGGTGAGAGCCGCGACTTGAATAGCGGCCATAACCGCGTTGAACTGAATTAGGGTGCCACTGGCGGCCAAATAGAGGCTCTGCGAACTTCCGTAACGTTCTGCGGACGGTCGATGGTGGCGTCGTGATGGTTCCGGATCGGACAACGAATACGCCCTTGCCGGTGCTCCAATAGCAGCCATTAAATTCTCAGTCTTGTCTACCGGCGGCTCCCTGCGTACAGGCCCTCGCAGCGCGTACATCGGGCCGGAGTATTTCCGCTTCTGGTCGCCAACCTTTTGGTCTTCGCCCAATCGGGACACCCTCCCGCTATCGCAGCGCCTCCCTCACTATATGCGTCCGACGGGATCCGCGGTAGTCACCGCCGCGCTCACTGCTTCCGCGCTCGCATGGCCAACACACCACCGGGATAGAGCTCGGGCGCAGTGCTGATCTTCCGCGAGCCGCACTTAGCGCACTTCCCGCGCTTGCCGATTTCGGGCACGGGCGTGTCGCCGGGCAGCGGCACGTTTGCAGGGTTCACGTCGACTGCAAGCGTGACCTTGCTTGCAGGCCTCGCGGCCACAGTCACGGCGATAGACCCATAACAGCTTGTCGTCGCGGATGAGGTCAGCGAGCGTGACGGGCGATGTCACGACGAATGATGCGTCCGAGTTTGCCGCAGGATGGGGAGGAACAGATCTTTGATCGCTGCATCGTGCGGACCAGGGTTACAAATGAAAGCAATTTTGCGCTCCTCCCTATCTATCCAAATGTACAAATCGATTTTTTCTATCCGATGTGGGCCAATCTGCCTCGCTGTCTTGAGCTCTGTAGGGTACTTCTTTCCATCATCAGCGTGGAAATATCCGGTGAGGGCTTCGTGCAGGTCGCCTGCGTTCCACCCTGATGCGTGATTTACAAGGAGCAAAACGTTAGGCAGCGTATGGTCTTTATTTAACGCATTGAATTGAGTAACTGCACTCTTCACCTGCGATGCTAAATTGCGTGCAGCTTTGTCGTCATTTCTGATTATTGACGCTGCGACGGCGGGGGCATCGGGTTGTCGCGCGCGCTCAGCTTCTAAAGCATCAATTAGTTCATCATCTCGCGGCGACTTCAACTCACAATATGCGCGCGTGTGTGCATACTTCAGTATCCAATAGTCTGGTGTTTTTCCGCTTCCCGCAGGGATCGGATATAGCATCAGTCCGCAGGGAGAAAAGACAAGCTCCTCCGCCAATGCCTTGTCACCTTCCTCGTCTATGCGGTCTGATCTGCTCATTCGATAAGCTGCACTTCAATCCCCAACTCGCTATGCGAGCCACGCCGGACCAATTGGATCACGTTGTCGCTTACTTTGCGATATATCAGCACACGAGGTTAAGGCGAACGTGGCGGCGGCGACAGTCTCCCATTCGCCCGTAATCCAGTCAGTCCACAGCAGTAGATTTATGGATGAAAGTAATCCTCTGCTGAAACAGCAAAATTGAGCCCCTGCGTATCTTTTAACATAAAGCTCGTGATCCCTAGTAGGTTTCCCGCACTATCGAACAAACCGCCACCGGAGGAACCGTGAGAAATTTGAGCGGTGGTCTGAATAAGATGCTGACGCCCATCCGTCCGCAGGCCCGACACTATTCCTTCTCCGAGCGTGTTCTCAAGTGAACTCGGGGAACCAATCGTGTAAACCCGCTCTCCCACTTGGAGAGTTGTAAAGTTGCGAAGCCCCTGTACGGGATTTAGGACTTCTCCTTTAACTGCCAAAACGCAGCGATCACTTTCCTTGTCGCCGGCAACGATTGTGGCCTCTAACACTTTGTCGCCCTGTTTAAGGAGAACGAAGCGCTGACCGTCTATAACGTGGTAATTGGTCAGCAGCTGGGAGTGTGTAATCGCCACGGCCGAGCCTTGATGTATTGGAGCAGAGCCCGAGTTGGACGTGGCCGCAAACACAACCCAGACAGATGAGTTCGTTTCAGCAAATAGTTTTTCTGGCGAGTGTGTGGTTGGTAGTTGGGGTGGGCGAATGTTCTGCGATAGTGGCGTCCACCGATAAAACATACTGGGTATGGCCGAAGTTTGAACACTCGGCAGCGGTGTTTCAGCTGGCGTGGGCTCGTCCGAGGAAGGGTGTTCGTCGGGGACGAGACGTGGATCATGCTCCGGGGCATTCTTGGATTGCGCCGAAGGGCCGTTGACTTTATGTGGCTCTCTTGAAGGCGGTGAGCGCAGCGCAATTACCGGTGCTGGCAAAATTTCCTCAACGGCCCCAATTTTCCAGTTGGAAGCGGCGTCTTGGGCCACCTGCTTCAGTTGGGGCGTTAGTTTGGTTTCTAATAGCGTTTGTAGCTGTATTAGAGTTACGGCGCGCAATATGCCGCACTGTTTAGAATGTCCTCCGAAGAAATCCAACTGGTCAACAACATCTGCTTTTCTCCTCCACTCATCAACTTGGGCGAGTAGGAGCCAGAAATAAGCTTGAGTTAGGTTCTTGGCAACAAGATCGCCGGAAGCATACGCCTGGGCAACGCGCATTTGAGCAACG
>CAXMLT010000108.1:0-1518 GCA_964194245.1 uncultured Hyphomicrobium sp. | reverse complement strand
CACGAAGATCTTGCCGTCGCCGATGGCATTGGTGTTGGCCGCAGCGCGGATCGCGTTGACGACACCGGCCGCCTGGCCGTCCGCCACGGCGACCTCGATTTTCACCTTGGGAAGCAGGTTCGTGGTGTACTCGGCCCCGCGATAGACCTCGGTGTGGCCCTTCTGGCGGCCGAAGCCCTTCACCTCAGTGACGGTCAGGCCGGCAACGCCAACCTTCGTCAGGGCGTTGCGCACTTCGTCGATCTTGAAGGGCTTGATGATGGCTGTAACGAGCTTCATGGGGAGCGTCTCCTTGTGTTTGTCCCTTGCCCAACTCGGGCCCCACCCCGGCCTGTTGGCGGCCGGCTTGGTTAACGCCCCATAGCAATCAAGACTTGTGCCAAGTGCTTAACAGCGCAGTTACATCGCTGAAATCATTCATTTAATGGAAGAAATAGGAAGAAAATTACTGCCAACCGCGGCAGCGAGCCGGAAGCCGCCTGCACAAAATCCGAGCAGTCGTTGACGATCAAACAAGATGCCGGCCGCAACGCAGCGGCCCACTGCGCTGCACTGAGGGCGGCGCAACAGCTAGACGAGGCGGCTCTGCTCGACGGCGGCGGTAATGAACGACCGAAACAAGGGGTGGGGCTCGAACGGCCGGCTTTTCAGCTCGGGGTGATACTGCACGCCGATGAACCACGGGTGGTCGGAGTACTCGACCGTCTCCGGCAAGAGCCCGTCGGGCGACAGCCCAGCGAAGCGCAGGCCCGCCGCCTCGAGTTGCTCGCGGTATTTCGTGTTCACCTCGTAGCGGTGACGATGGCGCTCGGAGATGTGGGCCGTTCCGTAGATGCCGGCGATGTGACTGCCCTCGGTCAGCTCGGCCGGGTAGGCGCCAAGCCGCATGGTGCCGCCGAGATCGCCGCCCTGGCGGCGCTTCTCGAGCTCGTTGCCGCGCATCCACTCGGTCATGAGGCCGATCACCGGCTCGGGCGAAGGCCCGAACTCGGTGGAGTTGGCTCCCTTGATGCCGACAAGATTGCGGGCCGCCTCGATGCAGGCCATCTGCATGCCAAAGCAGATGCCGAAATACGGCACCTTACGCTCGCGCGCGAACTTGGCGGCGAGGATCTTGCCTTCCGAGCCGCGCTCGCCGAAGCCGCCCGGGACCAGGATGCCGTTGACGCCCTCCAGATACGGTGCCGCGTCCTCGCGCTCGAAAATCTCACTCTCGATCCACTGCAGCTTGACACGCACGCGGTTGGCGATGCCGCCGTGCACCAGCGCCTCGATTAGCGATTTGTAGGCATCCTTCAGGCCCGTGTACTTACCGACGACCGCGATCGTAACATCGCCCTCGGGCGTCGCGATCGCGCGCGTGATCGTCTCCCAGCGGGAGAGATCGGGCTTGGGCGCGCCGCTGATGTTGAATGCGCGCAGGACCTGCTCGTCGAGGCCCTCGCGGTGATAGGCGAGCGGCACCTCGTAGATGGAGGCGACATCGAGCGCCTGGATCACCGCCTCCTCGCGCACGTT
>CAXMLT010000107.1:0-2821 GCA_964194245.1 uncultured Hyphomicrobium sp. | reverse complement strand
GCCGAACTCGCCGCCGTCGGCGAACTGCGTCGAGGCGTTGTGCAGCACTATCGCCGAATCGACCTCGCGCAGGAACCGATCCGCGGTAGCCTGGTAGCCGGTGACGATGGCGTCCGTGTGCTGGGTCCCGTACTTGGCGATGTGAGCGATCGCCTCCTCGACTCCGGCGACCGTCTTCACCGCGATGATGGCGTCGAGATATTCGGTCGCCCAGTCGGTCTCGGTCGCAGGCTTGACGCGCGCATCCGTCTTTTGCGTGGCCGCATCGCCGCGCACCTCGCAGCCGGCGTCGAGCAGCGCCTTCACGAGCGTGGGCAACACCGCGGCCGGCGCCTCGCGATCGACGAGCAGTGTCTCCGTCGCCCCGCACACGCCGGTGCGGCGCAGCTTGGCGTTGAGCACGACCCGTACCGCCATGTCGAGATCGGCGTCGCGGTCGACGTAGGTGTGGCAGATGCCTTCCAGGTGCGCGAACACGGGCACGCGCGCCTCCTTCTGCACGCGCTCCACCAGGCTCTTGCCGCCGCGCGGGACGATCACGTCAATGGTGCCGCCCAAGCCAGCGAGCATGTGGCCGACGGCGTCGCGGTCGGTCGTCGGCACGAGCTGGATCGCAGCTTCCGGCAAACCGGCCGCCTTGAGGCCGGCGATGAGGCAGGCATGGATCGCCAGCGAGGAATGATGGCTCTCGGAGCCGCCGCGCAGGATCGCCGCGTTGCCTGCCTTCAGCGCCAGCGCGCCAGCATCCGCAGTCACGTTGGGGCGGCTCTCGTAAATGATGCCGATGACGCCGAGCGGCACGCGGATGCGCTCGAAATCTAGGCCGTTGGGGCGGGTCCAGTGCGCGAGCGTCGTGCCGACCGGGTCGGGCAGATCGGCGATCTCGCCGAGCCCCTTGGCGATCGCGGCGATGCGCGGTTCGTCCAGCATGAGCCGGTCGACGAATGCCGCAGGGCGGCCGGCCTCGCCGGCGGCGGCAAGGTCCTTGGCGTTGGCGGCGAGAATGGCGGGCGTCGACGTGCGCAGGGCCTGCGCTGCGGCGCGTAGCGCGGCGTTCTTCGATTCCGTTGACGCCAGCGCCAGCGCGCGCGCGGCAACACGCGAGGCAGCGCCCATCGTCTGCATCAGCTCGGCGGTGGATGCTGTGTTCTTGTCGATGCGCTCTGGCTTGTTCATGGCCGTGCCTCAGGTCCTGTTGAGCGCCATGTCATCACGGTGGATGAGCTCATCGCAGCGCGACACGCCTAGGATTGCTGCGATCTCGCTGCTCTTCCTGCCGATGATACGCTCTGCATCCGCCTTAGCATAGGCGATGAGCCCGCGCCCGAGCTCGCGCCCGTCGCTCGCGCGGATAATCACCGCGTCGCCGCGGTCGAACGCGCCCTCGATGCGCGAGACGCCGGCCGGCAGCAGGCTCTTTCCCGCAGCCAGCGCCTTCTCCGCGCCGGCATCGACGTAGATGTGGCCCTTGGGTTCGAGCTGCCCGGCGATCCAGCGCTTCTTGGCGGTCAGCGGATCGGATGGCGCAAGGAACCACGTGCACGGTGCGCCGTCGGCGATCGCCTGCAGCGGGTTCTGCACCTTGCCGCTGGTGATGACCATGTGCGTGCCGGCGCCGAGCGCGACCTTCGCCGCCTCGATCTTGGTCTTCATGCCGCCCTTTGACAACTCCGTGCCGGCGTCGCCCGCCATCGCCTCGATCTCGGGCGTGATGGCGGTGACAACGTCGAGCCGCTTGCCCGCGCTCTGGGGCCCTGGCGGCTCGGTGTAGAGGCCGTCGATGTCGGACAAGAGGACGAGACAATCGGCCGACACCATGGAGGCGACGCGCGCCGACAGGCGGTCGTTGTCGCCGTAGCGGATCTCGGTGGTTGCGACCGTGTCGTTCTCGTTGACGACGGGGATCGCCTTGAGCGCGAGCAGCGTCTCGATGGTGTGACGCGCGTTCAGGTAACGCCGGCGCTGCTCCGTGTCGCCGAGCGTGACGAGGATCTGTGCCGCGACGAGGCCGCGGGCGCGGGCGAGCTCCTGGTAGGCGTGGGCGAGCCCGATTTGCCCAACCGCTGCGGCCGCCTGGCTCTGCTCGAGCTCGAGCGCGCCCTTCGGCAGCTTCAGGGCATGGCGGCCGAGCGCAATGGCGCCGGACGACACCAGCACGATCTCCTTGCCCTGCGCGGCGAGCGCGGCCACGTCGTCGATCAGGGACTCTAGCCACGCGGTTTTCAACACACCGGTCGTGCGGTCGGCGAGCAGCGCCGAGCCGATCTTGACGACGATGCGCTTCGCCTTCGCCCATTCGGGGCGGGCGGGCGTCGCAGCATCTCGGGCGGATTTGGCCTGTGTGCTCATTTGCTTGCGGTGCGGACCTTCAAACCTCGGCCTTCGGCTCAGCCTGATAGCTCAGCTTGCCCAAATGAGGTAGCCCAAGCCCAAAACAAGGGGCGCAAAGGTCTTTCTCAGCGCGGCAAATCCTGAACTGGCGTCTAGGCGCCGGCGCCGCGGCGCACCTCGAGAGCGAGCAGCGTCAGGCTGATGCCCTGCAGGAACAGCACCGCCCCGACGATGGTGCCGAGCGTCCAGCCGGCGGAAGACGGCAGATCGAACAGCACCAGGAGCCCCGCAACTATCGACACGACGGCCGACAGCACCAGCCACTTGCGCCCACCCCAGTCGGGTACGCCGCCGCTCACCAGAAGCGAGGTGATGCCCTGGGCGACGAGCGTCGCCGCCACAATCATGGTGATCGAGACGAGCCCCAAGGTCGGATAGACGAAGATCAAGAGGCCGCCGATGATGAAGGCGACGCCGCCCAGCATCTGCC
>CAXMLT010000106.1:0-6605 GCA_964194245.1 uncultured Hyphomicrobium sp. | reverse complement strand
TTCGAGGTCGTGCTGGGCGGCCTCATCGTGTTTGCCGCCGGCATCCTGATCGGCAGCGCCTAGAATCTCCTCGTGCTTCCAAGCCCCTGGCACGCCTGCATTCTCGAAAGCAGCGGAATCGTCGTAGCAATGCGGTCTTTCGCGGCCTGCGGTGCTCGAAGGAGCGCACCCTGAGCGTCCGTCTTGACGCGGCCACATACACAGGGATTTTAGTCGCCATATGAACCCCCTAGCCGAAGGAACGGCGATGCACTCTTTGAAGCTTCGTGCGGCGATGGCAGCGACGCTGATCGCAATTGCGGCGGTCAGCCCCGCCGCGGCTCAGTTCTTCGATACGCCGCCGCCGGTGCAGAAGAAGACCAAGAAGGCGAAGCAAGCGGCACCCAAGCAGCAACCCGCTGCGCCAGCCACGACCGCTCCGCCCGCGGCCCCGTCCGCCCAGCCGGCCGCTATCGCCCCGCCGGCAAAACCCGGTCAGCGCGCGCCCTATCCTCCGCCCAACGAAAACTGCCGCAACACAGAGAGCTTTCCCTCCTGGCTCGCGCGTTTCAAAAAGGACGCCGCCGCCGCCGGTATCCGCCCAAACACCATCAATGCCGTACTCGACGGCATGAGCATCGACGGCAAGGTCACCGCGCGCGACCGCGGCCAGAAGTTCTTCTCGCAGACGTTCCTCGACTTCCAGGGCAAGCTCGCCACGCCGAACCGCGTCGCCTCCGGGCGCAAGAAGATCGCCCAGCACAAGGCCACGTTCGAACGCGCGGAGCGCGAGTTCGGCGTGCCGCCCTCCGTCATCACCGGCTTCTGGGCGCTGGAGAGCGACTTCGGCGCCGGCATGGGCAACTTCCCGATCATGCCCGCGCTCCTCACGCTCGCCTACGACTGCCGCCGTCAGGTGATGTTTCAGGAGGAGCTCAAGGCCGCGCTGCAGATCATCGACCGCGGGGACCTGCAGCCGTCCCAGATGGTCGGGTCGTGGGCGGGCGAGATCGGCCAGACGCAGTTCCTGCCGACCCGCTATCTCGATCATGCCGTTGACTACGACGGCGACGGCCGCATCGACCTCTTCCGCGACGAAGACGACGTCATCGGCTCGACCGCCAACTACATGCACCACCTCGGCTGGCGCCCGAACGAGCCGTGGCTGGAAGAGGTGCGCGTAACGGGCGAGCTGCCCTGGCAGGAGGCCGACCTCGCCATCAAGCATCCGCTATCGAAGTGGGCTGGCTGGGGCATAACGCGCATGGACGGCAGCCCGCTGCCGACTAGCAGCAACCTCACTGCGTCGCTGCTGCTCCCCATGGGGCGCAACGGGCCGGCCTTCCTCGCCTATCCCAACTTCGACATCTATACGGAGTGGAACAACTCGCTCACCTACGCGACGACGGCCGCTTATCTCGCCACGCGCATTGACGGCGCTTCAGCGATGAGCCGCGGGCGCGGGCCGATCTCCGGCCTCGACGGCCCGCAGACGCAGGAGCTTCAGCGGATCCTCGCCGGCCGCGGCTACGACGTCGGCAAGATCGACGGTCTCGCCGGGGCGAAGACGCGGACGGCGGTCAAGGACATGCAGTTGAAGCTCGGCCTGCCGCCGGATTCCTATCCGACGCCCGAACTGCTCGCCGCGGTCCGCGGTGGGCGTTGAGCCAAGGGCTCAGTGCAGCTTAACGACCGGCTCGGTGCGCCGCGTGATTGCGCGCGACAGCGTGTCGAGTATGACCTTGCCCGGACCATGCAGCGCGATCTCGTGCATCTTGTAGAGCGAGCGGTACATGAGGCGCGCGAACAGCCCTTCGACGAAATAGCTCTTGCCGAGAACAAAGCCCATCAGGCTGCCGACGGTCGAATACTCTCCCAGCGAGACGAGCGAGCCGAAGTCGCGGTAGCGGAACGGCTGCAGCGGCTCGCCGCGCAGACGGCGCTGCAGCTCGGTGAATAGGTGTGACGCCTCCTGGTGCGCGGCCTGCGCGCGCGGCGGGATCGGCGCCGAAGCCTCCTTCGGCACGAGGTAGGCGCAGTCTCCGAAGGCGAAAATGTTGGGATCGCGCGTCGTCTGCAGCGTATCCGTCACAACGAGCTGGTTGGAACGGCTCACCTCCAGCCCGTCGAGCTTGGCGAGCACATCCGGCCCTTTGACACCTGCAGCCCAGACGACGAGTTCGGAGGGAATAACGCTGCCGTCCGCGAGCTTGACGCCATCCGCCATCACCTCGGTCACGCGCGCGCCAGTCCTAATGTCGACTTTGAGCCCGCGCATGGTCTCCACCACCGCTTTGGAAATTCGCTCGGGCAGCGCCGGCAGGATACGGTCCGCCGCTTCGACAACCGTGATCTTGATGTCCTTCTCCGGATCGATCTTGTCGAGGCCGTAGGCGACGAGGCCACGCGCGGTTTGATGCAGCTCGGCGGCAAGCTCGATGCCGGTGGCGCCCGCGCCGATGATCACGACGTGGAGTTGTCCGGGGCGCACGGGCTCCTCCTGCGCGAAGGCACGCACGCAAGCATTCAAGAGGCGCCGGTTGAAACGCTCGGCCTCCTCGGGCGTGTCGAGCATGATGGCGTATTCTTTGACGCCCGGCGTGTTGAACGCGTTGCCGACGCAGCCGATGGCGATGACGAGCGTGTCGTACTTGAAGGAGCGCACCGGTGTGATCTCGCGACCTTCATCGTCGTAAGTTGCGGCGAGGAACACGAGCCGCTTCTTGCGGTCGATGCCGGTCATCTCGCCGTAGCGGAACTGGAACCCGTGCCAGTAGCCCTGCGCTTGGTAGGGAAGCTCATAGCGGCCGACGTCCATGCTGCCGGCGGCGATCTCGTGCAGAAGTGGCTTCCAGATATGGGTGCGGAACTTCTCAACAAGCGAGATGCGCGCCTTGCCCTTCTTGCCGAGCTTGTCGCCGAGCCGGGTCGCGAGCTCGAGGCCGCCGGCGCCGCCGCCCACGATGATGATGTGGTGCAAGCCGTCGCCGGCATCCATCGGCATCACCTTCGTCGCGGCCGGATTCATCTCGTTCATCGCAGGGGCACCTTTCCCTTGATTCAACGGGGCTGCTTATAGCACCGCTGCGCGCCGGCGCACGATCAGCACTGGAGATTGTCGCCGGCCAATGCGGCCCGGCTCCAAGCGAAGCTAGCGCAAACGGGAATAGGAGATGGCCATGGATTGCATTGCGCGCGGCATCGCGGGAAAGGAGCGATGGCGCGGAGAGTTACGGCGCAGGCGCAGGTGGAGGTGGAGGTGGAGGGTTGATCAGTGCCCCATCGACCTGCACCGGCTGGCTGACAAAGGAAAGGTCCGCAAACACGAAGACATAGGCGAGCGCCGCGACCATGAAGGCGACGAAGCCGAACACGATGAGCTTGTGGTGGGGTTGCATGAGGCCTGGCTCCGGGCTGAGGCGCGTAGCAGCGTTCGATTGCCTGCTAGGAAGCGCGCAAATCCTGAAAATTCGCTGACTCTCGGGCTCTAGCCGCGAATCTCGCCGCCGGTTGCGGTCCTCACCGCGGCGATGATCTTCTGCGCGACCGCCTCGATGTCCTTGTCCGTCAGCGTCTCGGTCGTGGGTTGCAGGGTCACCTCGATCGCGAGCGACTTCTTGCCCTCGCCGGCGAGCGCGCCGCCTTCGAATACGTCGAACACCGACACGCTCTCGATCAGGGTCTTGTCGGCGGACTGAGCGGCGCGCACCAGGTCACCCGCCGCGACGGAGGCATCGAGCACGAAGGCAAAGTCGCGGCGCACGGGCAGGAGATCGGCTGTATCGAGCGGCGGCTTGGCGCGGCTCTTGGCTTTCTGCGCCGGCACCGCGTCCAGAAAGATCTCGAAGCCGACGACGGGCGCCGAAACGTCCAGCGCCTTCAGCGTCGCGGGATGCAGCTCGCCAAAGTGCGCGAGCACGACCTTCGGCCCGAGCCGGAGCACGCCTGAGCGGCCCGGATGGTACCAGGCGGGTGCGTCGCGCGTGATCTGCCCCTTCGCGGGATCGAAGCCGAGCGCCGCCAGTACGGCGACGACGTCGGTCTTGACATCGAACACGCCGACCTCGGAGACAGCGCCGTCCCAGTGACGGCCGCTGCCCGCTAGCTTGGCGGTGCCGGCGCGCACACCCGCTGCCGCGGTGAACTGATCCTCCGGCGCCTCGCCTCGGTAGGCCTGCCCGAGCTCGAACAGCGCGGCATCTGCAAAGCCGCGGTTGCGGTTGCGCTTGACCGAGTCGAGCAGCCCCGGCAGCAGACTCGGCCGCATCGATGACATCTCCGACGAGATCGGATTGGCAAGCTCGAGCGCATCCGCGCCGCCGCCGAACGCCTTTGCCGCAGCGCGCGGAATGAACGACCACGTGATCGCCTCGACCAGACCACGGCCGGCGAGCGTGCGCCGCGCCTTGCGCGAGCGCTTCTGCCGCTCGGTCAGCACCGGGCGCGCGACGCCGTCGGCACGCGGCATCGGCATCGCCGGAATGCGGTCGATCCCGGCGATGCGCACGACCTCCTCGACGAGGTCGGCAGGTCCATGCAGGTCTGGGCGCCAGGACGGGGTCGTCACGGTGAAAACCGCGCCCTTGCCCAGGATGTCGCACCCGAGCGATTCCAGGATCGTTCTGATCTCGGCAGCGGGCAGATCGAGCCCTGCCAGCTTCGCGACTTGTCCGGAATCGAAGGAAATGCTGCGGCGGGTGTCCGGAACTTTGCCGGCAACCGTCGTCTTGGACGGCTTGCCGCCGCACAGCTTCAAGATCATCTGGGTCGCGAGGTCGAGGCCTGGGAGCACGGAGTCCGGATCGACGCCACGCTCGAAGCGGTAGCGCGCATCCGTGACGAGGCCGGTCTTGCGCCCGGTCGCCGCCGTGCGCAGCGGATCGAACAGCGCGCTTTCGATCAGCACGTTCTTTGTCGCTTCCGTAGAGCCGGAAGCCTCGCCGCCAATCACGCCGCCGAGGCCCAATGGTCCGTTATCATCGGCTATGACGCACATGGTCTCGTCGACGACATGCTCCTGTCCGTCGAGCCCGAGAAACTTCTCGCCGGCCTTGCCAAGGCGAACACGCACGGCGCCCTTCAGTTTGTCAGCGTCGTAGACATGCAGCGGACGGCCGCGATCCTGACTGATATAGTTCGTCACGTCGACGAGCGCATTGATGGGGCGCAGGCCCACGGCCTTGAGGCGCGTCTGCAGCCACGCGGGCGACGGGCCGTTAGCCACGCCCTTGACGCAGCGGGCAGCGAACACGGGACAGGCGTCGCGCGTTTCCTTAGAGAACTCGAGCTTGATCGGCGTTGGACACAGGTCGGCCCCTTCGACACCCGAAATTGCCCGCTCGGGCTTCAGGGTCCCGAGGCGGGCGGCCGCCAGATCGCGCGCAATGCCGCGCACGCCCGTACAGTCCGGTCGGTTCGGCGTCAGCTTCACCTCAAACACCGGGTCGGCGAGACCCGCAACGTCCACGTAGCGCTCGCCGACACGGGGCGCCATGTCGGCCGGCAGCTCGATAATGCCCGCGGCTTCCGCGGAAAGCTCGAGCTCGACCGCCGAGCACATCATGCCGTTCGACACGACGCCGCGCACCGGCTTCTTCTCGAGCGTGATCTTCGACCCGGGAATATAGGTGCCGAGCGGCGCGAAGACTCCGATGAGACCCGCACGCGCGTTGGGAGCGCCACACACCACCTCAAGCAGCGGAGCGCCCTTCTCCACCTCGACCTGGATGACTTGCAGCTTGTCGGCGTTGGGGTGCTTGCCGGCTTCGACAATGCGCGCGACGCGGAAAGCGCCGAGGCTCTCGGCCGGATTGTCGACGCTCTCGACCTCAAGACCGATCGCCGACAGCTTGCTCGCGATCTCGTCGACCGTGGCCTTGGTCTTCAGGTGGTCTTTGAGCCAGGAGAGCGTGAACTTCATGGCGACAGCCCGCCGGAAAGCGTCGGGACGTCGAGCACGGAGAATCCGTAGTGGCGGAGCCAGCGCAGGTCGGCTGCGAACATCGCGCGCAAGTCAGGGATGCCATACTTCAGCATGGCGATGCGATCGAGGCCCATGCCGAATGCAAAGCCCTGGTAGCGCGCCGGGTCGAGTCCGCAGTTCGCGAGCACGTTCGGGTGCACCATCCCGCAGCCCAGGATCTCCAGCCACTTGCCCGGCTTGCCGATCGCTTCCGCGCCGATGTCGACCTCAGCCGACGGCTCGGTGAACGGAAAGTGCGAGGCGCGGAAGCGCATCTTAACCTCGTCCACCTCGAAGAACGCCTTGCAGAACTCCTCCAGCACCCACTTGAGGTGACCCATATGGGTCGCCTCGTCGATGACGAGCCCCTCGATCTGGTGGAACATCGGCGTGTGCGTCTGGTCGCTGTCGCAGCGATAGACGCGGCCCGGCGCGATGATGCGGATCGGCGGCTTCTGCGCCATCATCGTGCGGATCTGCACGGGGCTCGTGTGCGTGCGCAGCAAGAGCCGCGAGCCGTCGGGCTTGGGATGGAAATAGAAGGTGTCGTGCTCCTGGCGCGCGGGATGCTCGGGAGGGACGTTGAGCTTGGTGAAGTTGAGATCGTCCGTCTCGATGTCGGGACCCTCGGCTACCGCGAAGCCCATGTCGGCGAAGATCTCGA